>JBDSTZ010000037.1:0-10574 GCA_039927975.1 Massilia sp.
GTCCACCAGGGCGGCGGCAGCGCCGCCGACGCCGCGCTGGAAGCGCCGGAAAACGAAGCCAGCTATCCGGAGCCAAGCATGTTCGGCGTCACGCCCTGTCACGGCCTGTTCGTGCGGCACGTGAACAACCTGGAGATCCACCACGTGACGATTCGCGGCGTCAAACCCGATTTCCGTCCGGCGCTGGCTTTGCAGAATGTGAACGGCGTCAGCATCGAGCGCGCCAGTTTTGTCCGGGGCCAGGGCGCGCCGCTGCTGGTCCTGCGCCAGGTCAGCGATTTCACCCTGAAAAACTCGCCGGGTCTGGCCGACACCCGGTTCGAGACCGCCACGCAAAACAGCCTGTAAGCAGGGCGCCATGGCGGTAGGCTGCTGGCTTGCCGCCGCTCCGTTAGCGTTGGAATTTACTTCTCGATGCTGCGCGCTATTGGCTGACGAACAGTCACCGTTCGATTGCGCTACCGTATCCAGTTAACGATCTACTCGTGCGAGCGGGCGGGTCGTTTTTTTTGCGCCGCTCTGGGCCAGGCCACCGCAAGCACGGCTTTGTATCAGTGCCGTTACAGGAAAGTCGTTGACTTCCAGAACGGTGAGGATATCATACCAATGATACCGCTACCACCGTGCCGCGAGGTCGCGATGGCGATCATCCCTCATCTATTGACAAGAGTGCCTATGTTCCCCTCCACACCCCATCCACGGCTTTCGCAGCGCGCCGGTGAACGCTTGCTGCTGCTGTTTGCCGCCTTGTTGCTGGCGCTGCTGGTCATGACGCCGGCCCCGGCAAATGCCGCCGCCAGCCCGCGCGCCGCCCTCAACTTCAACGCCGGCTGGCGCCTCGTCGTGGGCGACCCGGCCGGCGCCAAGGATGCCGGTTTCGACGACGCCGCCTGGAAGCCGGTCACGCTGCCGCACGCGTGGAACGAGGACGCCGCCTTCAAGGTGTCGATCGAAGACCACCCGACCGGCATCGCCTGGTACCGCAAGCGCTTCACCCTGCCGGCCGGCAGCGCGGGCCAGAAAGTGTTCCTCGAATTCGAGGGCGCGCGTCAGGGCGCCCAGATCTACCTCAACGGCAAGCGGGTCGGCCTGCATGAAAACGGCGTGATGGGCTTCGGCATCGACATCAGCGAGGCGGCCCTGCCGGCGCCCGCCGTCAACCTGCTGGCGGTGCGCACCGACAATAGCTGGGACTATCGCGAAGAGCTCAAGAATGCCCGCTACCAGTGGTCGGACAAGAACTTCAACGCCAACTACGGCGGCTTGCCGAAGAACGTCAAGCTGCACATCACCAATCCGGTCTACCAGACCTTGCCGCTGTTCTCCAACCTCGGCACCACCGGCGTGTACGTCTACGCGAGCGACTTCAACATCGCCGCGCGCAAGGCCACCGTGCACGCCGAATCGGAAGTGCGCAACGACAGCAAGCAGTCGCGCAGCTTCCTGTACAAGGTCAGCGTGGCCGACCTGGACGGGCGCGTCGTCAAGACCTTCGACGGCGGCAGCACCACCATCGGCGCCGGCCAGACCAAAACCGTGAGCGCGGCCGCCGCCCTCGACGGCCTCAATTTCTGGAGCTGGGGTTACGGCTACCTGTACACCGTGACGACCTCGCTCGAAGCCGACGGCGTCGCTTTCGACAGCGTGGCCACCCGCACCGGTTTCCGCAAGACCGCGTTCGCCAACGGCATGGTCACCCTCAACGACCGCGTGATCCAGATGAAGGGCTACGCCCAGCGCACCTCGAACGAGTGGCCGGCGGTCGGCGTGTCGGTGCCACCCTGGCTGAGCGACTACAGCAACGGCCTGATGGTCGAGAGCGGCGCCAACCTGGTGCGCTGGATGCACGTCACGCCGTGGAAGCAGGACGTCGAGTCGTGCGACCGCGTCGGCCTGATGCAGATGATGCCGGCCGGCGATTCCGAGAAAGACGCCAGCGGCTACGCCTGGGAGCAGCGCGTGGCCCTGATGCGCGACGCGATCATCTACATGCGCAACAATCCCAGCATCCTGGTCTATGAGTCGGGCAACAAGGGCGTGAGCGAGGAACACATGCGCGAGATGAAAGCGCTGCGCGACAAGTACGACCCGCACGGCGGACGCGCCGCCGGCAGTCGCGAAATGCTCGACAGCCAGGTCGCCGAGTACGGCGGCGAAATGCTGTACGTGAACAAGAGCGCGCGCCTGCCGTTGTGGGCCACCGAATACTCGCGCGACGAAAGCCTGCGCAAGTACTGGGACGACTTCTCGCCGCCTTACCACAAGAATGGCGACGGCCCGGCCTACAAGGGCGAATCGGCGGCGGTCTACAACCGCAACCAGGACACCTTCGCCATCGAAGACGTGCAGCGCTGGTACGACTTCTGGCGCGAGCGCCCGGGCACCGGCCGGCGCGTCAGTTCGGGCGGCGTGAATATCGTGTTCTCCGACTCGAACACCCACCATCGCGGCGCCGAGAATTATCGCCGCAGCGGCGAAGTCGACGCGATGCGCATCCCCAAGGACGCCTTCTACGCCCACAAGGTCATGTGGGATAACTGGGTCGACGTCGAGCGCGCCGCCGCCTTCATCGTCGGCCACTGGAATTACAAGCCAGGCGTGAAGAAGGACGTCACGGTGGTGTCGAGCGCCGAAGCGGTCGAGCTGTTCGTCAACGGCAAGTCGCTCGGACGCGGCAAGCAGAGCGCGCGCTTCCTGTTCACCTTCCCCAATGTGGCGTGGGAAGCCGGCACCCTGCGCGCGGTCGCCTACGACGCCAAGGGCGCCAAGGTGGCCAGCGACCAGCGTGAAACGGCCGGCGAGCCGGTCGCGCTGCGCCTGACTGTGTCGCAGGCGCCGGGCGGCCTGCGCGCCGACGGCGCCGACCTGGCGCTGGTGCAGGTCGAGGCGGTGGACGCCAAGGGCCGGCGCGCGCCGAACGCGCTCAACATGGTCGACTTCACTGTCAACGGTCCGGCCGAATGGCGCGGCGGCATCGCCCAGGGCCCGGACAACTACATCCTGGCGCGCAGCCTGCCGGTAGAAGGTGGCGTCAACCGCGTGCTGGTGCGTTCGACCACCACCGCCGGCACCATCAGCATCACCGCCCGTTCAGCCGGCCTGGCCCCCGCCACGCTGCAGTTGAAGTCGACGCCGGTCGCCGGCAGCGACGGCTGGAGCAGCTGGATCGCCGCCGACGCGCTGCGTCCGGCGCTCAGCCGCGGTCCGACCCCGGCCGGCCCCTCGTACGTGGTCAGCCGGACCTCGCTGACCATCGTCGGCGCCAGCGCCGGCGCCAACGCCGACACCGCCAAACAAAGTTACGACGACGTCGAAACGACCGCCTGGTCGAGCGGCGACGTGCTGGAAAACGGCTGGATCGAATATCAGCTCGAACGCCGCAGCGTGGTCAACGAGGTGGCGCTGAAGCTGAGCGGCTGGCGCGAGCGCAGCTACCCGCTGCGGATTCTGGTCGATGGCAAGGAAGCCTGGCGCGGCATCACGCCCAAGAGCCTCGGCTACGTCACGCTGGCGCTCAAACCGACCGCAGGCCAGAAGGTGCGCATCGAATTGCTGGGCGCCTCCGCCTCGGCCGACGCCTTCAACATCAAGGAATTGCTGGACCAGCAGAACGCCGCCAACGGCGCCGCCAAGCTGAGCAACAAGGCCCTGAGCATCGTCGAAGCCGAGATCTACGAGCCGGTCGCGGCGCAGTAAATCCGGCCGGGGGCGCCGTCCCCCGCGTTTTCACTATGCCGTCCGGGCTGTCAGTCCGGACGGATTTGCGGCCCGATTCTCCTTTGCCGCCCGCCCGAGTCCGTCGCTCGGCCCGGCGGCGTCTTTTTGCCCGCCGATTTCATCCCCGATTCTGTACATAATCACTTATCATCGCGTTCGCTTGCGCGGATGGCACGACGTCGCGCTTCCTTCACCGCAGATCTTTCGACCGGATGACCATGAAAAGAATTCTCCTGTTTTGTTTTGCCGCCTTCCTGGCCGTTGCCGGCGTTCCCGCCAGCGCGAATGTCGTCGATGTCCACCAGGCGTTTCTCGACGCCCATCGCAGCGGGACTTTCGAAGTCGGCAAAAAGGAGTTTCTGCTCAACGGCAAACCCTTCATCATCCGCGCCGCCGAACTGCACTATCCGCGCATTCCGCGCCAATACTGGGAGCACCGCATCCAGCTGGCCAAGGCGATGGGCATGAATACCATCTGCATCTACCTGTTCTGGAACAGCCACGAGCAAACGCCTGGCGTGTTCGATTTCACCGGGCAGAACGATGTCGTCGAA
Organism: Massilia sp.; assembly: GCA_039927975.1. Classification (GTDB taxonomy): domain Bacteria; phylum Pseudomonadota; class Gammaproteobacteria; order Burkholderiales; family Burkholderiaceae_D; genus JBDSTZ01. Next base: position 4,272 of record JBDSTZ010000037.1, read on the forward strand.
TTCATCCGCCTGGCGCGCAAGAACGGCATGTACGTGATCGTGCGGCCAGGCCCGTATGTGTGCGCCGAATGGGAAATGGGCGGCCTGCCATGGTGGCTGCTGAAAAAGCCCGACCTGCAGGTGCGCACGCTGGCCGATCCGTATTACATGGAGCGCACCCGCATATTCCTGCGCGAAGCTGGGCGCCTGCTCGGGCCGCTGCAGATTCAACACGGCGGCAATATCATCATGGTGCAGGTCGAGAATGAATACGCCGCCTACGGCAATGAGCAGGCGTATATGGAAGCGATCCGCGACACCCTGCGCGGCGGCGGTTTCGACAAGGTGCAGCTGTTTCGCAGCGACTGGCCGTCGAACTTCAAGAAGTATCAGCTGGCCGGTGTCGCCACGACCCTCAATTTCGGCGCCGGCTCGAACATCGATACGCAATTCAAGGCCTTCCAGGAAGCGCAGCCGGACGCGCCGCTGATGTGCAGCGAATACTGGTCGGGCTGGTTCGACCACTGGGGGCGGCCGCACGAGACGCGCTCGATCAGCAGCTTTATCGGCAGCCTGAAGGACATGATGGACCGCAAGATCTCCTTCAGCCTGTACATGGCGCACGGCGGCACCAGTTTCGGCCAGTGGGGCGGCGCCAATGCGCCGCCGTATTCGGCGATGGCGACGTCCTACGATTACGACGCGCCGATCGGCGAGCAGGGCAACACCAATGAAAAGTATTTCGCGGTGCGCGACCTGCTGAAAAATTATCTGGCGCCGGGCGAAGTGCTGGCCGAGGTGCCGGCCGCCGTGATGCCGGTGATCGAAGTGCCGCGCTTTGAACTGCGCGAGAGCGCCGCACTGTTCGACAACCTGCCGCCGGCGAAGACGAGCGAGCGGATCGCGCCGATGGAGCTGTTCGACCAGGGCTGGGGCCGCATCCTGTACCGCACCACGATTCCCGCCTCGGGCGCCAAACGCAAGCTGGTGATCACCGAGGTGCACGACTGGGCCAATGTCTTCATCGACGGCAAAGCGGTCGGCAAGCTCGATCGCCGCCACGGCGACAATACGCTCGACCTGGCGCCGCTGGCGGCGCCGGCGCGGCTCGACATCCTGGTCGAGGCCACCGGCCGCGTCAATTACGGCAAGGCGATCGTCGACCGCAAGGGCATCACCGAGAAGGTCGAGCTGGTCGAAGGCAAGCAGACCACCTTGCTGACCGGCTGGCAGGTCTACAACTTCCCGGTCGACGCGGCCTTCCAGCGGGCGAAAAAATATGTCAAGGGCGCGCTCGGCGGGCCGGGCTGGTATCGCGGCAGCTTCACGCTCGGCCAGGTCGGCGACACCTTCCTCGACGTCAGCGGCTGGAGCAAGGGCATGGTCTGGGTCAACGGCTACAACCTGGGCCGCTACTGGAAGATCGGCCCGCAGCAGACCCTGTACCTGCCGGGCGCCTGGCTCAAGGCCGGCAGCAACGAGATCATCATCCTCGACGTCGACGTGCCGGCGGCGCGCACGGTGGCGGGCCTGGCCCGGCCGGTGCTCGACAAGATCAACCCGGACGCCTCGCTGTTCAACCGCAAGCCCGGCCAGACCCTCGACCTGTCGCGCGAGACGCCGGTGCACGAAGGCGAATTCGCCGCCGGCGACGGCTGGCAGGATGTGGCCTTCGGCAAGGCCGTCAGCGGCCGTTATTTCGCGCTCGAGGCGATCAACGCGCAGGACCCGAAAGACGTGCTGGCCTCGATCGCCGAGCTTGAACTGATCGGCGCGGACGGCATTCCGGTGTCCTCGGCCAAATGGAAAGTGGTGTACGCCGACAGCGAGGAAACGACGGCCTCCAACAGCACCGCCGACAAGGTGTTCGACGCGCAGGAATCGACCTTCTGGCAAAGCCAGGCGGTCGGCGCCAAACCGAAGCCGCCGCACCAGATCGTGCTCGATCTGGGCGAGACGGTCACGCTGAAAGGCTTCCGCTATTTCCCGCGCGCCGACAAGAAGCCGCAAGGCCTGGTCAAGCAATACCGCGTGTTCCTCAAGAGCGAGCCGTTCAGGTTCTGAACCTGCTCGCGCAATAAAAAAGGGGAGGCTGCGTGCCTCCCCTTTTTACGACTGCTTCACACCTGCCCGATCAGCGCGGATCGCCGATCACGATATCGACCGTATTCGACAGCCACGCGCCCAGATTCGGAATGCGCGCTTTCTGGCCCGACGGTCCGAGTTCGGCGGAAGGACGGAACTTGTCGCCGATCGGCCCGATGGCGTGCAGCAGCGAGATATCGCCCAGCGGGAAGTCGACATGGGTCGCCTTCGGCTCGGTCAGGTCGCCGGCCGGCGCTTCCTTCGGCGTGAACATGCGCAGCGCGATGTCGTCGCTGTGGTTCACAAAAGTGAGCGGCAGGTTCTTGGTCTGCAGTTCGGCCCAGTAGACCTTGTCGTGATAACCCTTGAATTCCGGGTACTGCCAGCTGACGCCGGAGACGGTGTCGTTGTAGTCCTTTTGCCAGACATTGAATTCGACGCCTTGCAGACGGTTTTTCCAAACCCGGTAAGGCCCCTTGCCGAGCCAGCGCATCGACTTGACCTGCGCTTCCGGGTAATCGAAGCTCACGCCGAGGAAGTCGAACGGCGGGGTGCGGCTGTCCATCTGGTAGCCGTAGGACAGGGTCAGACGGCCGGCCGGGCTGAGGCGCCACTGCACCGAGCGCAGATTGCCGGTGTAGACGGCGTTGACCAGCACGTCGGCGCCTTCCTGGGTGGCGTTGATCGACTTCAAGGTGGCGCTGCCGGTCACCAGGCGCGGGCCGTTGGTCAGCGGCACCACCGTGTCGCCCTTGCGCAACTGGCGCAGGTAGCCGGTGGCCTTGTCGATGCTGACGCTGACATTGCCGCCCTTGAGTTCAAACGCGTCGGCCTGCTCAAGCATGCTGGCGGCGCCCGCTTGCGGGTGCTTGTCCTGCCATTGGGCCAACGTTTGCGTGGCGACGCTGTTGGCGCTGGCGATCATCCAGCTCCAGGTGTAGATCTCGTGCCCGCCGGCGTCGACTGCGCTCAGCAGCAGCGCATCCTGCTTCGACCAGTCGGCCGACAGGGCGATGCTGGTCATGCCGCGCATGCCGGGGCCGACGTCGGGCGAGACCAGCTTGCCTTGCGCCGCGACCTGGTAATCGTTCTTGCCCGAACCGAGCGGGGCGAACTTGACCAGTTTCCAGGACAGCTTGACCGACTTCAGATTGCTGAAGTCGTAGCGGTTCTCCAGCCGGATGCGGCCGTCGAAGGTAGCCGGTAAATAGGCCACTTCGGCCAGCGGCAGATAGACCGGCGACCAGATGCGCTTGATGGCGTAGAAACTGCCTTCCTTTTCGCGATACGGGCCGACGATGCCGTCCGGACCGCGGTTGCCCCAGGCGTCGACTTCGCCGTTCTTGTCGGTGCGGACCACGCCCTCGTCGGCGAAGGCCCAGATGAAGCCGCCGGCGCTCAATGGATTACCGAGCATCTGGTTCCACCAGTCGTTCAGGCCGGCGCCGGCGCCGCCGTCATACAGGCCGTGCAGGAATTCGGTCGGCATGAACACATCGCGGCCGTGGAACAGCGAGGTGGCGCAGCAATCGTAGGCCGGGTAGTGGCCGGTGTCGATGCCGCCGAAGTTTTCCCAGGGATGGATCACCGGGCGCTTTTGCAGGTCGTAGCGGTCGTAATGGGTGTCGACGCCGCGCGGGAAGCCGCCCTCGTTGCCATTGGCCCACAGGATGATGGACGGGTGGTGCTGATCGCGCCTGACCAATTCCTTCACCAGCGGCGCGGCGATCTCGGTGTCGTAGGCTTTCTGCCAGCCGGTCAGTTCGTCGATCACGTACAGGCCGACTTCATCGGCCACATCGAGGAAATGCTCGTCCGGCGGATAATGCGACATGCGCACCGCGTTCATGTTCATTTCCTTCATCAGGCGCGCATCGGTATAACTGAGTTCCTTGCTGGTGGTGCGTCCCGAGGTGGGCCAGATCGAATGGCGGTTCGAGCCTTTCAGGCGAACTTTCTCGCCATTGACGTACAAGCCGTCCTGCTTGCGCAATTCGACGGTGCGAAAGCCGATCGTCTTGCTGACCTGGTGCACGACCTGCTTGTCGCTGACCAGGTCGAACACCATTTTGTAGCGCTGCGGATTCTCGGCGGTCCATGCGGTCACCTGCTTGAAGCTGCTGTGCAGGCGGGCTACGCCGGTGGCGCCGTCGACGGCGGCGGAAAACGGCTGGCCGATCTTCTTGCCCTCCATTGTGGTGAGCTGGGCCCGCACGCTGTCGTTCGGCTTGATCTGCTTGCCCGTATAAACCTCGGCGTCGAATTCGCCGGTATGGCGCGCGTCGAGCGTCAGATGGTCGATATGGACCGGCGGTTTGGCTTCGAGCCAGACCGGCCGGTAAATGCCGCTGAAAAGCCAGAAATCGGAACTGCGTTCGGCGCGGTTGACCGAGGCGTTGTCGGAGATGCGCTTGACGCTCACTTCGAGCAGGTTGTTCTCGCCGGCCTTGAGCAGTGGCGTGACGTCGTAGCGGAATTCATAAAAGCCGCCCTGGTGGACCGGGCCGGCCAATTGGCCGTTGATCTTCACTTCGGTGTCGGTCATCGCGCCGCCGAACACGATCTCGATCTGCTGGCCGCGCCAGGCGGCCGGCAGCTGGAACTGATAGCGGTATTTGCCGACGTTGTCGGGCACCGCGTCATTGCCGGTATCGTGACCGTAACGGTAGGTGCCGAATCCTTCGAGTTCCCAGTTCGACGGCACCGGGATGGTTTTCCACGCGCCGCCGTTGCGGCCGGCGTCGAGATAAAACTCCCAGTTGACCCGGTGGTCCTTGTCGGTGCCGCTCAGGTACTTGAGCTCGGTGACGGCGGGGGCGGCGGTGGCGCTGGCGGCCTGGCCGGCGGCGCCCAACAGCGCGCTGGCGATGCAGAAACTGCTGATTATTTTTTTCATGAAGTTAGCGGCGAAGTCGTCTCTTATAGTTGATCGCGGGCGTAGGTCGGCCAGCGTAAAAGTGCAGGCGTACCTTACCAGATTTGCATGCCCCAAAGGATTATTGTCTGACAAAATTATGTTGCGAGATTGTATCCGGTCCGCCAGAATTGCCGGGCGGCCGAATCGGCCGGACACAGCTTCGGCGAAATGAAGTTTGACAGGGACAGACATGATAACAACACGGATACTATGGGCCGGCGTGATGGCGGCCGGCTTGTTCGCTGGCGGCGCGCGGGCGGAAACAGGGCGCCAGATCTACAGCGCCAATTGCGCTGCGTGCCACGGCGCCAGTCGCGAGGGCGGCATGGGGCCGAGCCTGATCGACGCCAAATTCACCAATAGCGAGGCCGGCAAGAGCAAAAGCAAAATCGCCGGCATCGTCAAGAACGGCATTCCGCGCACCCAAATGCCGGCCTGGGGCGCCAAGCTGTCGGCGGCGCAAATCGGCCTGGTGGCCGATTATCTGCTCGAGCGAAAAGAACCGGGGGCCGCCGGCGGCGATAAGAAAACCGCCGCCGAGCGCTATCCGGAACTGGCCAATTTCAAGCTGCCGAAAGGCTTTCATATCGCGGTGTATTCGGACGCGGTGCCGAACGCGCGGGCCATGGCGATCAGCGACAGCGGCATCGTGTTTGTCGGCTCGCGCAATGTCGGCAAAATCTATGCGCTGGTCGACGCCGACCAGGACCACGTGATCAAGAAAGTGGTGACGGTGGCCGAAGGCCTCGATTCGCCGATCGGCCTGGTGATGCACAAGGGCAGCCTGTTCGTCTCCGAAATGACGCGGGTGATCCGCTTTGACGATATCGAAAAAACCTTCGACAAGGCGCCCGGCTACAAGGTGGTCAAGAGCGACTTCCCGAAAGAGAAATGGCACGGCGAAAAAATCATCAAGGCCGGCCCGGACGGCAAGCTGTATATTCCGATCGGCGCCGATTGCAATGTCTGCGACCGCGAGGAGGACGCCCATTCGAAAATCTACCGGATGAATCCCGATGGCAGTCAATTTGAAGTGTTCGCCAAGGGCATTCGCAATTCGGTCGGTTTCGCCTGGGATCCGCGCACCAGCGAGATGTGGTTTACCGATAATAATCGCGACGAAATGGGCGACAACCTGCCGTCGTGTGAATTGAACCACGCGCCGAAAGCCGGCATGCATTTTGGCTTCCCCTACTGCCACGCCGGCATGCTGCCAGATCCGGTGTTCGGCAAGAACCGCAGTTGCGAGGAATTCACCCCGCCGGCCGCGCTGCTCGGCCCGCACACTGCGCCGCTCGGCTTGAATTTTTATACCGGCAGCA
>JBDSTZ010000038.1:0-21988 GCA_039927975.1 Massilia sp.
AATTGAACTTTTTGACCTTCTTTGAGGGTCTTGAAACCGTTCATGTTGATTGCGGAGAAGTGCGCGAACAGATCCTCGCCGCCGTCGTCTGGGGTGATGAAGCCAAAACCTTTGGAATCATTGAACCACTTAACTGTACCTGTTGCCATAAAAAGAACTTTCAAATAAAAACCAATCACACGAGCCATAAAAGCAAGAAGCTTCTTGCCCCCTCCTCAGCTGCTCATTCATATCAACAAGTACATGAGTACTAGTCAATATCCGCATTGTTGGCGCAATAAAATGCGAAGTCAAGCGGTTTACGGTAGGAGTTGTCAAATTCCCCACAGGTAACAAAAAAGCGACTCTTGTTTTTCCCAATCGGATCGCCATCTGCGCAGAGACCGGAAAACGCGTAAGATGGAAAACAAATGAAAATGCCCTGATGTTTACGCATTGCACCAACATTGAAAGCATTAGAATAAGCGTATGGCGACCAAGCAAGATACTGAACAACTACTGGAGCGGCAGACGGTCAAGCCACCGCCGCTGTACCAGGTGGCGCTGTTGAATGACGACTACACCCCCATGGAATTCGTGGTGGCGATCATCCAGGAGTACTTCAACAAAGACCGCGAAACGGCGACGCAGATCATGCTGTCGGTTCATCGTCACGGCAAGGGAGTCTGCGGCGTGTTTTCCAAAGATATAGCGTGTACCAAAGTGGAGTTTGTCTTAACGCATGCACGCAAGGCAGGGCACCCCCTGCAGTGCGTGATGGAGGAAGTATGATCGCGCAGGAACTGGAAGTCTCTCTACACATGGCCTTTGTCGAAGCTCGGCAAGCACGGCATGAATTTATTACCGTTGAACATTTGCTGCTGGCGCTTCTGGACAACCCATCGGCCGCGGAAGTGCTGCGCGCCTGTGCGGTCAACATCGAAGACCTGCGCAAGACCCTGACCAATTTCATCGGCGACAACACCCCGACCGTGCCTGGCACGGGCGAGGTCGACACCCAGCCGACGCTCGGTTTCCAGCGCGTGATCCAGCGTGCCATCATGCACGTCCAGTCCGCCTCGAACGGCAAGAAGGAAGTCACCGGCGCCAACGTCCTCGTCGCCATCTTCGGCGAGAAGGATTCGCACGCGGTCTACTACCTGCACCAGCAGGGCGTGACCCGGCTCGACGTCGTCAACTTCATCTCGCACGGCGTGCGCAAGGACCAGCAGGCCGACACGCAAAAGACCTCCGAAGGGGTCGAGGAAGCGCAGGTCGAAGGCCAGCCGAAGGAAAGCCCGCTCGACCAGTTCACCCAGAACCTCAACAAGGCCGCCGCCGATGGCAAGATCGATCCGCTGATCGGCCGCGAGGACGAGGTCGACCGCGTCATCCAGATCCTCTGCCGCCGCCGCAAGAACAATCCGCTGCTGGTCGGTGAAGCCGGCGTGGGCAAGACCGCCATCGCCGAGGGCCTGGCCTGGCGCATCACCCAGGAAGAAGTGCCTGAAATCCTGCAGAACGCCATCGTCTACTCGCTCGACATGGGCGCGCTGCTGGCCGGCACCAAGTACCGTGGCGACTTCGAACAGCGTCTGAAGGCGGTCCTCAAGCAATTGAAGGAAACCCCGCACGGCATCCTGTTCATCGACGAGATCCACACGATCATCGGCGCCGGTTCGGCTTCGGGCGGCACGCTCGACGCTTCCAACCTGCTGAAACCCGCGCTCGCCAACGGCCAGCTCAAGTGCATCGGCGCGACCACCTACACTGAGTTCCGCGGCGTGTTCGAGAAAGATCACGCGTTGTCGCGGCGCTTCCAGAAGGTCGACGTCAACGAGCCGACCGTCGAGCAGACCGTGCAGATCCTGCGCGGCCTCAAGTCGCGCTTCGAAGAGCACCACGGCGTCAAGTATTCGTCGTCGGCGCTTTCCACCGCGGCCGAGCTCGCCGCCCGCTTCATCAACGACCGTCACCTGCCCGACAAGGCGATCGACGTCATCGACGAAGCCGGCGCCGCCCAGCGCATCCTGCCGAAGTCGAAGCAAAAGAAAACCATCGGCAAGACCGAGATCGAGGACATCATCGCCAAGATCGCTCGCATCCCGCCGCAGACCGTCAACCAGGACGACCGCAGCAAGCTGCAGACGATCGACCGCGACCTGCGCAATGTCGTGTTCGGCCAGGAGCCGGCCATCGACGCGCTGTCGTCGGCCATCAAGATGGCGCGCGCCGGCCTCGGCAAGACCGACAAGCCGATCGGCTCCTTCCTGTTCTCCGGTCCGACCGGCGTCGGCAAGACCGAGGTGGCCAAGCAATTGGCCTTCATCCTCGGCATCGAGCTGATCCGTTTCGACATGTCCGAGTACATGGAACGCCACGCCGTCAGCCGCCTGATCGGCGCGCCGCCGGGCTACGTCGGTTTCGACCAGGGTGGCCTGCTGACCGAAGCCATCACCAAGAAGCCGCACGCGGTGCTGCTGCTCGACGAGATTGAAAAAGCCCACCCGGACATTTTCAACATCCTGCTGCAGGTGATGGACCATGGCACGCTGACCGACAACAACGGACGCAAGGCCGACTTCCGCAACGTGATCATCATCATGACCACCAACGCGGGCGCCGAAAGCCTGACCAAGCGGTCGATGGGCTTCACCGAGTCGAAGGCGGCCGGCGACGAAATGGCTGACATCAAGCGCATGTTCACGCCGGAGTTCCGCAACCGGATCGACGCGACCATCAGCTTCCGCGCGCTGGACGAGGAAATCATCCTGCGCGTGGTCGACAAGTTCCTCATGCAGCTCGAAGAGCAGCTGCACGAGAAGAAGGTCGAAGCCATCTTCACCGAGAAGCTGCGCAAGTTCCTCGCCAAGAAGGGTTTCGATCCGCTGATGGGTGCACGTCCGATGTCGCGCCTGATCCAGGACATGATCCGCAAGGCGCTGGCCGACGAGCTGCTGTTCGGCCGCCTGGTCAACGGTGGACGCATCACGGTGGACATGGACGACAAGGACAACGTCACGCTCGACTTCCCCGAGACGGACGAGCCGCCACCGACCGCGCCGCCCGAAACGGTCGAGATCGAGTAAGCGCGAACGCCGCCTCCAGCGGCTTCATCGTCCCAACAAAAACCCGCGCCTGTCGCGGGTTTTTTTCAGCCTTGACGGCGGAGGGCCGTGCGCGGCAATCCTCCGCTTCGCCATGTCAAGCCGTCCACGCAAGCGTTTGCCTTGCGACCACGCAATCGCTTGATAAATCTCAATCTCGAATATTGATGAATCGCATTTAATACTTGCTTAGCCCGGCTTGCCGACGGCCATGCAGCCGTCAGGCGCGTTGAGAAGGAGAAGTGAGATATGTCCATACCGTCGAACCATGCCGGCCATGATGCCGGCGTCATGCCGCCGCAGCCCGCCGACCGCCTCGGCCACGTTCCCGCGTTCCCGTCCAGGCCAAAGGCGCCGCAGGCGCTGCCATACCTCGACCAGTGGGACGATCGCCAGCTGTGGGTGCCCGATCTCTGGGGCTTCGACGCTCGCGAATAGCGGCGCCATCGCGGTCCGGGGTTACTGTGCTTCGCGCAGACGCCGCCACAAGGTCGTGCGGCTGATCCCCAGGTGGCGCGCCGCCTCGTCGCGCCGGCCGCCAAACCGATCGACCACCGCTTGCACCGACTCCTGCGCCACCGCCAGCGTCCCCGCCGATCCCGCCAGCGCCCCCACCGTCGCCGAGCCGCCAACGCCCAGTTCCGGCGCTACCGACAGCACGAACGCCGGCGTGAGCGCTTGCAGTGGCTCGGCCGCCAGATACAGCGCCAGCCGCTCGGCGAGGTTGCGTAACTCCCGCACATTGCCCGGCCACGCATACCGCTCGAACAAGGGCGCACACGCCCGCATCTCCGCGTGCAGGTTCGGATGCGGCCGCGCGCCCAGCGCCGCCAGCGCATGCTTGAGCGCCCACTCGGCCAGCCCCGGTGCGTCGCCCGCACGCGCGCGCAGCGGGGGCAGGGCGATCCGCAGCACCGCCAGCCGGTAGTACAGATCGGCGCGAAAGCGCCCCTCGCGCACCCGCGCCTCCAGGTCGCAATGGGTTGCGCTGATGACCCGCACCTTGACTGCAATCGGCCGCGTCCCGCCGACCCGCACCACCTCGCGCTCCTCCAGCACCCGCAGCAGCCGCGTTTGCAGCGCCAGCGGCATCTCGCCGATCTCGTCGAGGAACAGCGTGCCCCGATTGGCCGCCTCGAACAGCCCGGCGTGCCCACCGCGCCGCGCGCCCGTGAACGCGCCTTCTTCATGACCGAACAGCTCCGATTCAAGCAGCGACTCCGAAATCGCCCCGCAGTTAACCGCCACGAACGGCCGGTTCACCCCCAGGCTGCGCGGACTCTCGCGATGGATCGCCTGCGCCACCAGCTCCTTGCCGGTCCCTGTCTCGCCATGAATGAGCACCGTGGCCGGCGACTTCGCATACAGCACCACCGCCTGGCGCACCGCCTCCATCGGCGCCGACTCGCCGCGCAGATCGTGCAGACCATGGCGCGCACGCAGGGTATCGGCGGGCACGCTGCGCCGGTTGCGCTGCGATTCAAGCTGCGCCAGGCGCGCCATCTCCAGCGCATCGTCGAAAGCGCGCCGGATCGAGGCCGCCGAATAGATGAACACCGCAGCCAGCCCGGCTTCCTCGGCCAGGTCCGTAATCAGGCCGGCGCCGACGATCGCTTCCACCCCCGCCGCCTTGAGCTCATTGATCTGCGCCCGCGCGTCCTCCTCGGTGACGTAGGTGCGCTGCGCCACCGTCATGCCAAAGGCCGCGCAGAACTCCGCCAGCTCGGGCATCTGCTCCTGGTAGGTGATCACGCCGATGCGCTCGGACACGCGCCGCGCGCGCGCCAGCGCCTGCATCAGATCGAAACCGCTGGCCTTCGCGATGATCACCGGGACCGACACCCGGCCCTTCAGATACGCCGCGTTCGAGCCGGCCGCGATGACGACGTCGCAGCGCTCGGTGGCTAGCCGCTCGCGCACATGCCGCGCCGCCTCCTCGAAGCCGAGATTCACCGGTTCGATCGCCGCCAGGTGGTCGTATTCGAGCGTGATATCGCGGAACAGGTCGGACAGGCGCGACACCGACACCGTCCAGATGACCGGCTTGTCCTGCTCCTGCGGATGGCGTGGTTCATTGTGCATGTTTCAATTCTATTCCAAATGCGTTTCCCATGTTTCAATTTGAAACATCGAACAGCTTGGGCCAGTGCCGAAAGAGCAAAGCCATGTGCTTGTATTGGTGAGATTTTTTCCATTTTCGCTGTCAAACAAGGGTGGCAGCGCCGGATGGCACGCCCCTTGCACTAAAACCGTGAGTACCATCCCATTGAAACATCACAGGGGAACACCATGAAAGAATCACGAGGCGCGCTGTTTCGCCGCGCCGTCGCCGAAGAGTCGCCCTTGCAGGTGGTCGGCGCCATCACCGCCTACACCGCCCGCATGGCCGAGCAAACCGGCTACCGCGCCATCTACCTGTCCGGCGGTGGCGTGGCCGCCAATTCGCTCGGCATGCCCGACCTTGGCATCAGCACCATGGACGACGTCATCACCGACGCCCAGCGCATCACCGACGCCTGCGGCCTGCCACTGATGGTCGACATCGACACTGGCTGGGGCGGCGCCTTCAACATCGCCCGCACGATCCGCCACATGATCCGCGCCGACGTCGCCGCCGTCCACATGGAAGACCAGGTCTCGGCCAAGCGCTGCGGCCACCGCCCCGGCAAGGAAGTGGTAAGCAAGGACGAAATGGTCGACCGCATCAAGGCCGCCGTCGACGCCCGCCACGACGAAAGCTTCGTCATCATGGCGCGCACCGACGCGCTGGCGGTGGAGGGCTTGGGCGCCGCCATCGACCGCGCCTGCGCCTACGTCGAAGCCGGCGCCGACATGGTCTTCCCCGAAGCGATCACCGAGCTGTCCATGTACCGCCAGGTGCGCGACGCGGTCGGCGTGCCGATCCTCGCCAACCTCACCGAATTCGGCGCCACGCCGCTGTTCACGCTCGACGAACTGCGCGGCGCCGGCGTCGACATCGCGCTGTACTGCTGCGGCGCCTACCGCGCCATGAACGCCGCCGCGCTTAACTTCTACAAGACCCTGCGCGCCGAGGGCACCCAGCGCAGCGTGCTGCCTGCCATGCAAAGCCGCATGGAGCTGTACGACTACCTCGGCTACCACGACTACGAGAAAAAACTCGACGCCCTGTTCGCCCAGGGTAAGCAGAAGGGAGCCGACCATGACTGACCAGGCCAGCACGCCGCCCGACGCGGCAGTCTTCAAACCCAAGAAATCCGTGGCCCTGTCCGGCGTCACCGCTGGTAACACGGCGCTCTGCTCGGTTGGCAAGACCGGCAACGACTTGCACTACCGCGGCTACGACATTCTTGATGTCGCCGATGCCTGCGAGTTCGAGGAAATCGCCTACCTGCTGGTGCACGGCAAACTGCCCAACGTGGCCGAACTGCGCCGCTACAAGGACCTCCTCAAATCCCTGCGCGGCCTGCCGCAAACGGTCAAGCTGGCGCTCGAAGCGCTGCCTGCCGGCGCCCACCCGATGGACGTCATGCGCACCGGCGTCTCGGCGCTTGGCTGCGCGCTGCCCGAACGCGAAGACCATTCCATCCCCGGCGCGCGCGCCATCGCCGACCGCCTGATGGCCTCCTTTGGTTCAATGCTGCTGTACTGGTACCACTTCAGTCACAACGGCAAGCGCATCGACGTCGAAACCGACGACGACTCGATCGGCGCCCACTTCCTGCACCTGCTGCACGGAGAGAAGCCCTCGGCCAGCTGGGAGCGCGCCATGCACACCTCGCTCATTCTGTACGCCGAACACGAATTCAACGCCTCCACCTTCACCGCGCGCGTCATCGCCGGCACCGGTTCCGACATTCACTCGGCCATCACCGGCGCCATCGGCGCGCTGCGCGGACCGAAGCACGGCGGCGCCAACGAAGCCGCGCTGGAAATCCAGCAGCGCTACGAAAACGCCGACGAAGCCGAAGCCGACATCCGCCGCCGGGTCGAGAACAAGGAAGTCGTGATCGGCTTCGGCCACCCGGTCTACACCATCTCCGACCCGCGCAACAAGGTCATCAAGGAAGTCGCGCACGGCCTCTCGCAGCAGGCCGGCTCCATGAAAATGTTCGACATCGCCGAACGCCTCGAAACCGTCATGTGGGACATCAAGAAGATGTTCCCCAACCTCGACTGGTTCTCCGCCGTGTCTTACCACATGCTCGGCGTGCCGACCTCGATGTTCACGCCGCTGTTTGTCATCTCGCGCACCTCCGGCTGGGCCGCGCATGTGATCGAGCAGCGCATCGACAACAAGATCATCCGCCCGAGCGCGAACTACGTCGGTCCCGAAGACCTCACGTTCGAGCCGATCGCACAACGCTAACCACGCTGACAAATCCATCCCCAATTCAAGGAACCGCATGTCCTCCCACATCTCCAACGTCCGCACCGAATTCGACCAGGAACTGATCGACATCGTCGACTACGTCATGCAGTCCCAGGTTGACTCGAACGTGGCCTACGACACCGCCCGCAACTGCCTGATCGACACGCTCGGCTGCGGCCTCGAGGCGCTCGAATACCCGGCCTGCAAAAAGCTGATGGGCCCCATCGCGCCGGGCACCGTCGTGCCGAACGGCGCCAAGGTGCCGGGCACCCAGTTCCAGCTCGACCCGGTGCAGGCGGCCTTCAACATCGGCGCCATGATCCGCTGGCTCGACTTCAACGACACCTGGCTGGCCGCCGAGTGGGGCCACCCGTCGGACAACCTGGGCGGTATCCTCGCCACCGCCGACTGGCTCTCGCGTAACGCCATCGCGGCCGGCAAGAAGCCGCTGCTGATGAAGGACGTCCTGACCGCCATGATCAAGGCGCACGAGATCCAGGGCTGCATCGCGCTGGAGAATTCCTTCAACAAGGTCGGCCTCGACCACGTGGTGCTGGTCAAGGTGGCGTCGACTGCGGTGGTGGCCCAGATGCTGGGCCTCACGCGCGAAGAAATCCTCAACGCCGTCTCGCTGGCCTGGCTCGACGGCCAGTCGCTGCGCACCTACCGCCATTCGCCCAACACCGGCTCGCGCAAATCGTGGGCGGCCGGCGACGCCACCTCGCGCGCGGTGCGCCTGGCGCTGATGGCCAAGACCGGCGAGATGGGTTATCCATCGGTCCTGTCGGCCAAGACCTGGGGCTTCTACGACGTCTCCTTCAAGGGCAAGCCGTTCGCCTTCCAGCGCCCGTACGGCAGCTACGTGATGGAGAACGTGCTCTTCAAGATTTCCTTCCCGGCCGAGTTCCACTCGCAGACGGCGGTGGAGGCAGCGATGACGCTGCACGCCAAACTGGCGGCCAAGGGCAAGTCGGTCGAAGATATCCGCAAGATCACGATTCGCACGCACGAGGCTTGCATCCGCATCATCGACAAGAAAGGCCCGCTCGACAATCCGGCCGACCGCGACCACTGCATCCAGTACATGGTGGCGCTGCCGCTCATTTACGGCCGCCTGACCGCATCCGATTACGAGGACAACGTGGCTGCCGACCCGCGCATCGACGTCCTGCGCGACAAAATCGTCTGCGTCGAGGACAAGAGCTTCACCGCCGACTACCACGACGCGGCCAAGCGCTCGATCGCCAACGCGGTCACGGTGGAGTTCAACGACGGCAGCAGCTTCGACGAAATCGTCGTCGAATACCCGATCGGCCACGCGCGCCGGCGCGCCGACGGCATCCCGCTGCTGGTGGCCAAGTTCAAGACCAACCTGGCGCGCCAGTTCCCGGCCAAGCAGCAAAGCCGTATCCTCGCCGTCTCGCTCGACCAGCAGGCCCTCGAAGCGATGCCGGTCCACGAATACGTCGACCTGTACGTGATTTAAGGGGCGCGATCAGCGGTGCACTGGGCAGGGCACGGCGCGTTGTCGCATGCGCGCCGCACGCGCGGCGACAATGCGCATTACTGTTTGCTTTTTTGGAAATTTCTGTAACGACAACACAATTGTGGTTTATCATCTGTTGGTAGAGCACACCCTTGCTCAAGCGGCATTTGACAGCAGTTGCGCGAACATGGATCGACGACATCCGGCCTCCTTTATTTTGCCCGAAGCGCTCGCGCTCATCGGGGCGCCAGCCTGCGCCTGCGATAACGCGGGCCTCGTCACGGCTGTCAATGCCGAGATGACCAGGCTGCTGGGCGCGGACATCAGCGGCACCCCGCTCGAAGCCTTGCTGGCGATCGACGCGCCGCACTGCGCGGGCCGCCGCTGCGCCAGCGCGCTGGCCGAGGAATGCGCCTGGGACGACGTCCTCAAGCTCGGCGCGCTGGAGATCGCCGTCCAGGTGCGCAGCAAGCCGCTGCCGCCCTCGGTGGGCGCCGGCGCCACCTTTGTGTTTACCGATATCCGCTGCTTCGACCGCGACCGCGAAGCGCTGCACAAATCGCTGCTCGAACAGAAAGCCATTCTTGACAACGCCTCGATCGGCATCCTGTTCAGCCGCTCCGGCGTGATCATGTCCTGCAATCCGCGCCTGGCCGACATGTTCGGCTACGCACCCGAGGCGATGATCGGCAAGGGCGCCTGGGAACTGTTCCCGCTGCCCGAGTTGTACCAGGCGTTTCGCGAGCGTGCCAGCCCGGTGCTGGCCAGCGGCGTGCCCTTCGAAATGAGCGAATACCAGTTCAAGCGCGCCGATGGCAACGTGTTCTGGTGCCGCGTGCGCGCCAAGTCGCTCGACACCCTGCATGGCGAGCAGGGCGCGATCTGGATTCTCGAAGACGTCACCGAAGCGCGCCAGGCCCTGATCGAGGGGCAGGCCATCATGACCAACGCCTCGATCAGCATCCTGTTCACCAAGCACCGCCGCATCACGCGCTACAACCGCGGCTTCGCCGAAATGTTCGGCTACGACGGCGACGAGGGCCTCGGCCTGGCGGGACGCGCGCTCTATCCGAGCGACGAAGTGTACGAGCGCATCCACGCCGAATCGCAGCCGCTGCTGGCGGCCGGCCGCCAGTACCAGACCGAAGTGAACATGGTGCGCAAGGACGGCAGCACGATGTGGTCGCAGCTGATCGCCTACGTCGTCAATCCGGAGGACTGGAAACAGGGCACTATCTGGATCGTCGAGGACCGCACCGAGCACAAGCTGGCCGAGGAATCGCTGCGCAACGCGCTGCTGGAAAACCAGGCCATTCTCGACAGCGCGGTGCTCGGCATCGCGGTCGTCGAAAACGGCGTCAACCTGCGCTGCAACACCAAGATGGAAGAGCTGTTCGGCTACGGCCCGGGCGAGATCGACGGCCTGTCGGTGCGCGTCCTGTACCCGGACAAGGAGAGTTGGGAGCACGCGCGGCGCGAGACCTCGCGCGACTTCCACGCCGGCCAGATCAACATGTCCGAGTACCAGCTGGTGCGCAAGGACGGCAGCCGTTTCTGGGCGCGCCTGTCGGGCCGGCCGTTCGACCTGTCGGCCCACACCGGCAGGTCGGTATGGCTGGTCGACGACGTCACCGCGCGCCGCGAGGCGGCCGAAGCGATCCGCCGCGCGCGCGACGAACTCGAAGTGCGGGTGCTCGAACGCACCGCCGAACTGGCCGGCGCCAACGCCCTGCTGCAAGGCGAGATCGTCGAGCGGCGCCAGGCCGAGGCGCGCGTGCACCACATGGCCTACCACGACAGCCTGACCGGCCTGCCGAACCGCGCGCTGCTGTCGGACCGGCTCGACCGCGCCATGCTGACGGCGCAGCGCTCCACGCGCAAGCTGGCCGTCATGTTCATCGACCTGGACCGCTTCAAGAACATCAACGACTCGCTCGGCCACCTGACCGGCGACCACCTGCTCAATGAAGTGGCCAGCCGCCTGTGCTGCGCGGTGCGCGCCAGCGATACCGTGGCGCGCCTTGGCGGCGACGAATTCGTCGTGCTGGTGCCGGGCATCAGGAGCGCCGAAGAAGCGACCCCGGTGGCCGAGAAGATCATCGAGGCGCTGGCCTCGGCCTTTCCGCTCGACGGCCGCATGCTGCACATCACGCCGTCGATCGGCATCAGCGTGTACCCCGACGATGGCGAGGATGTCGAGACCCTGATGCGCCACGCCGACGCCGCCATGTACCACGCCAAGGCGAGTGGCCGCAACAACTACCAGTATTTTGCGGCCCGCATGAACCTCGCGGCGGCCGAGCATTTCGAGCTCGAGACCAGCTTGCGCAGCGCGTTGATCAACAACGAGTTCGAACTGTTCTACCAGCCGATCATGGAGATCGGCACGCGCCGGCTGCACAGCATGGAAGTGCTGCTGCGCTGGCGCCGCACCAAGCTCGGGCTGGTGCTGCCGGACCATTTCATCCCGCTGATGGAGGAGAGTGGCCTGATCGTGCAGGTGGGCGAATGGGTGATGCGGCGCGCCTGCGAGCAGAGCGTGCAGTGGCGCGAAGCCGGTCTGCTGCCGGTGCCGCTGGCGGTCAACCTGTCGCCGCGCCAGTTCATGCACCGGGGCCTGATCGAATCGATCCGCGGCGCGGTCGACGGTACCGGCATCGATCCGGCGCTGATCGAGTTCGAGATCACCGAAACGGCGCTGATGCAGCACGGCGAACAGACGCTCGAGATTCTGGAACAGATCAACGCGATGGGTATTCGCCTGTCGATCGACGATTTCGGCACCGGCTATTCAAGCCTCGCTTACCTCAAGCGCTTCCCGGTCAAGAAGATCAAGATCGACCGCGCGTTCATCAGCGAGCTTGAGGATAGCGCCGAGGACCGTGCCATCGTCGCGGCCATCATCGCGCTGTCGAACAGCCTGCAGTTGATGGTGGTGGCAGAGGGCGTCGAGACCGAGGGCCAGTTCGCCCTGCTGCACGGCAGTGGATGCCAGTACGCGCAGGGGTATCTGTTTTCGAAGCCGGTCGATGGCGAGAGCGCGATGGCGATGCTGGAGCGGGGGTAGACGCGCTCCACCAATATCCTTGAGGTGTACGTTCGTTCGCAATGTTGATCTCGCCTTGTGAAGTTGGCGATGCGAATTCAAACAGGCGAGGCCGACAGAAGAGTTCGCTTGAACACTTCTCGATTGGTCGACGGATGGTTGAATTTCGTGGTTTGAACCTTGACGGAGATGTGCGTCCCCACAGGAATTTGTTCAAGCGAAGTTGCGATATCCAAAGGAAATCGAATACGTGATGTTCCAGCTTCCGAGCGAAGCGCGAGCTCTCCGTCCCTGGGGATCGCCGCAAGCACGCCCACGAGAGTTTCATGGAATGTGAACGAATCTGTCGTGGCATCGATGAGTGTTTTTATTCTCGATACCTCGGTCGGTGAGCCGCGCCACGTAAGGATCGCACCCTGATTTCTGCAAATGAATTCCGCGTCCAGCGCAGCTGCTTCGACGACGACGAGCGCCGCCCCAAGGTCCAGTGTGGCATGTACGCCGATGGCGTTCACCGCATCAAAGAAATCGTCGATGTCGGATGAAAGCAACTGAAATATCGTCGTGAACGTATTGCGTAGCAGATGCACTTCGGCTGCGTCTCCAGCGTTGCTACCTATGAGCAAAACGTGGGGCGGGCGTTGCGACAGACCGGCCAATCCGATATCGATGAGTTCGTCAGCAACTTGGCTCCTGGAATTGCTCTGGGCGCCGTGGTAGAGACGAAAGGCTGCTGTTTTCCAGGCACGATTGAGCGGTGTGAAAAAATCGAGAAATGTGTCGAGTCTTAACGCCGGATCGGCGCCCGGCCCAGTCAGACGAATTTCAAATAACAGGCCGGTTTTGCGCGCGTTTTCGATTTCAAGTGTACGCATGGCTGCATGCGCGGCGTCCAGTTGATTTTTTGCCGCAACCTCAAGCCAGAAGTCATCCGGCGAGGCGGCGCTGCGCTCCGCCGTCAACTGGGCTTCTCGCTGCAGATCCCGCGCATGTCGTTCAAGAAATTCGATACTCATAATTTCAGCTCAACAAATCCTTTGGCGTGGCGGCCGTCGTGTTGAAACCCAAACAGGCCGCGCCAATAGGCCTGCCGTGTCAACAGCGCCGCCGCCGAGGGTGCTTCGATGTAGAGATCGATGCCGAACAGCGCCATGGCCGCAGCGTGGTCAGTCATATTTCGTACTTCGATTTTACCCGCATCCGATACAGGCGCGCAGAATGCGGGATGCCACAAGACGCAATCGAGATCGCCGGGTACGGGCTTGCGGGTCACGAAGGAGCCGTCCAGCCAGACGGTGCCGACAACGTTTAATTGCCGAAGGCGATGAATCCACTGATCGAACACACTGAACAGCCCGATGCGGGATCGCGCCAACGGCAGTGGCGAAACGCAGCTATCCCAAATGTCGTCAAGCGTCATTTGATGTATGCCTGGTTGCAATATTGGCGGGAAGTCTGCTTTGGCCATGCGCGTCCTCGCTAGCCGGCATGGCCATCGAAACGATCGTTGGCGAATCGCGCAGCGGGTATTCCTGAAGGAGAAGGTCGTTCGACTATCGCCTCAATTTAGCACGCCAAAATATGCCTGAATGGCGGGACGTCAACCACAGACTCGCCAGACTAATCCTTTAAGAGGCCACGGCAGCGCCAAACTCAATCGTCGCCACCACCGGCGCGTGATCGGACGGCTGCTCCCACTTGCGAGGCGCCCGGTCGATCACGCAGGCCGTGCAGCCTTTGGTCAGCGACGCCGACAGCAGGATATGGTCGATCCGCAGCCCCCGGTTGCGGCGGAACGCCAGCTGCCGGTAATCCCACCAGCTATACGACTTCTCGGCCTGTTCAAACAGCCGGAACGAGTCGGTCAGCCCCAGGTCGATGAGCGCGGTGAGCGCCGCCTTTTCCTTCTCTGAAAACAGCACCTGCCCAACCCACTCGGCCGGGTCGTGCACGTCGCGCTCTTCCGGCGCGATGTTGTAGTCGCCAAGGATCGCCAGCTTGTCGTGCGTCGCCATTTCGCCGGCCAGCCAGTCGCGCAGCGACGCCAGCCACGCCAGCTTGTAGACGTATTTGTCCGAGTCGACCGTCTGCCCGTTCGGCACATACGCGCTGATGATGCGCACGCCGTCGATGGTCGCCGCCAGGATGCGCTGCTGCTCGTCGGGGAACAGCGGATTGTTCTTGACCACGTCGGTGATCGGCAAGCGCGAGAGAATCGCCACGCCGTTGTAGGTCTTCTGGCCGCTGAAGACGACCTGATAGCCGGCCGCGTTGATCTCGGCGACCGGGAATTTATCGTCCGTCAGCTTGGTCTCCTGCAGGCACAGCACGTCGACCGGATTCTCGGCCAGCCATTGCAGCATGTGGGGCAGGCGAACCTTGAGGGAGTTGACGTTCCAGGTGGCGATCTTCATTCAGTTGTCCTTGTGCGTGGCCTTGTGCGGTGCTGCGCGCCGGACCGGGAGGCCGGGCCGCGACGTGCGGGACGAAGCATATCCTGTCTCGCGCCCCGCCGCATCCCCCCGTCGATTCGTTTGGCACGAATTCGGCTTGAATACTAGCTTGTGTACAAGGCTTAAGGCGCCGCTGTCTGTCGTTTCTCCAGCCCGGTGCGCCCCGTGTTCATTCATGGTGCGAACCCCGCCAGCCAGCGGTGCGCTGGACGCCAACGCCTTGTCGCCCGCATCTGTCGTCCGTCGTTTGTCATCTTCTCCAGGAGTGGATACGCTCGCTGCCGCAGCCGATACCGCCACCACCGCCGGCGTGTCCGCGCGCCGCCGCCGCATGCTTGGCACCGCATTGGCTGGCGGCGCGCTGGCGCTGGCCGGCGCGCCCGCCGTCGTGCGTGCACAGGGCGCGCCAAAGATCCGCATCGGCTTCTGGCCGGTTGCCTCGGGCCTGCCGTTTTTCGTCGCGCTGGAAAAGGGCTACTTCAAGGAGGCTGGCCTGGACGTCGAACCGCTCAAATTCGCCAGCGCCCAGCAGGTGATGGAGGCGATGCTGTCCGACCGCGCCGAGGGCAGCGCCAACGGCACCGCGGCGGCCGTGCTGGCAATCGGCGAGATCGCGCAACCGGGACTCTTCAAGATCATCTGCACCAACCCGACCAACGCCAAATTCGTGCTCGACGAATTCGTGGTGCCGAAGGATAGCCCGATCAGGAAGATGGCCGACCTGAAAGGCAAGCGGGTCGCCTCCGTCCCGGCATCCAGAATGTCACCCTGGCCAAGGTGATGCTGGAGCGCGCCGGCGCGGGCGCCGTCAGCGTGGTCGAACTGCCGATCGGCCAGCACGTCGCGGCGCTGGCTGCCGGCCAGGTCGACGCGGTCTACACGCTGGAACCTACCGGCACCGTCGGCCGCTTGAGCGGCACCACCCGCAATCTCGAAGTTGGCGTGGTCGCCAAATACATCCTCGGCGACCCGATGGCGCCATGGCACGGCGGCGCCGCCAGCCTGACCTCGGCCTTCATCAAGAAGTATCCGGACGCCGCCAAAAAATACATCGCCGCCTACCGTCGCGGCGTCGACCTGGTGCGCAAGAGCCCGGCCGAGGCGCGCCCCTTCCTCAAGGGGTACACCGCGATCGAGGGTGCGCTGACGGCCGAAGTGCCAATCTCCGACTACATGTTTTACAACGAGTTCAAACCAGCCGACGTCGCCCACTTCCAGAAGTTCTTCGACCTGTTCTCGGACAAGGGCATCTTCGAGAGGCGCGTGCTGGTCGACTCACTCCTGTACAAAGGTTGAGCCATGTCCGATACCTCTTCCGATACCTCGTCCCTCGCGCCGCCGCGCCGCGCCTTTCCGCTCCACGCGCTGTTGCCCTCGCTGCTGCCCTCGCTGCTACCTTTTATCGGACCGCTGGTCCTGCTCGTGCTGTGGGACCTGGTGGTGCGCACCGGCTTGATCAAGCCGATCCTGCTGCCCAGCCCCATCGCCACCATCGGCGCGCTGTTCTCGGGCCTGTTCGGCGGCACCCTGCTGACCGACTTCGCCGTCACCGTCTCGCGCACGCTGCAAGCCTTCCTGATCGCGGCGGTCGTCGGCGTGCCGCTCGGCGTCCTGTTGGGCAGTAACACGCGGGCCTACCGCAGCGTCGAATTCCTGATCGACTTCTTCCGCTCGACGCCGTCGTCCGCGCTGATCCCGCTGTTCCTGCTCATTTTCGGCGTCACCGACATCAACAAGATCGCCATCGCCGCTTTCGGCGCCTTGCTCATCGTGCTGTTCAACAGCGCTTACGGCGTCATGAACGCCCGCAAGCAGCGCGTGATGGCCGCCCGCGTGATGGGCGCCTCGCGCTGGCAGGTATTCAAGGATGTCTTGATATGGGAAAGCCTGCAGCCGACCTTCGTCGGCCTGCGCTCGGCCGTCTCGATGGCGCTGGTGATCGTGATCGTCGCCGAGATGTTCATCGGTTCCGACAATGGCCTCGGCCACCGCATCATCGACGCCCAGCAGGTGCTCAACGTGAAAAGCATGTACGCGGCCATCATGGCCGCCGGCATGCTCGGCTACGCGCTCAACGTGGTGTTCCTGTTAATCGAACGGCGCATCGTTCACTGGAACGGGAGGTAATATGCGACTGGTCGACCCCATCGGCGCCGTTGAAATGCCGGCGCCACCCTTCGTGCCCGGCCCGGCCGGCACCCACATCACCATCCGCGGCCTGACCAAGCACTTCGCCGGCTGGCCGCTGTACGAGAACTTCAACCTCGACATCCCCAAGCACAAGATCGTCTCGGTGTTCGGCCCCAACGGCTGCGGCAAGTCGACCCTCATCAACATGATCGCCGGCCTGATTCCCATCGATTCGGGCGAGATCCTGTTCGACGGTAAATCGCTGGCCGACACCAAGATCGGCTACGTTTTCCAGAACTATCGCGAGGCGATGTTCCCGTGGCTGCGCGCGATCGACAATATCGCCTATCCGCTCACGCTGGCCGGCAAATCGCGCGCCCAGATCGAGCAGCGCATGGCGCAGCTGGTCGCCTCGTTCGACGTCAAGTTCGATCTGAGCCGCTATCCCTACGAGCTGTCGGGCGGCCAGCAGCAGACCGCCTCGATCATGCGCGCCCTGGCGCCGGAACCCGAAGTGCTGTTCCTCGACGAGCCGTTTTCCGCGCTCGACTTCGAGATGACACTGTTCATTCGCGAGAAGCTGCAGCAGGTCTTCATCGAGACCGGCACCACCATGGTGCTGGTCTCGCACGACCTGGAGGAGGCGGTGTACCTGGCCGACGAGGTGCTGCTGCTGACCAAGCGTCCCACCTCGGTGGCGGCGATCCTGCAGTACGGCGAGGCCCGCCCGCGCACCGTCGAGACCTTGTCGGCGCCGGGCTTCATCGACATGAAGAAGCAGAGCCTGGAGATTTTTCAGCGCGAGGTGAGGCGTTAGGGTCACATGATGCGGGGCTCGTGCCGGAGACCCGGTCCGGTGCTCCGTCGCGCCAACGCTGGACCCGCGCTCCGGGTTCAACCGGTTACCGACGCGACCCTCCTGCTAGGGCGGCCGCGGCGATGTATGCTTTAATGAGCGACGTTATTCGCCCACGGCCCGCCTTCATGCATTCAGCTTTCCCGCTTCGCCGCAGTGCTCCCCGCCTCCATCCACGCCTGCTGGCCGGCGCCCTGGTCGCCATCTTCAGCAGCGCCGCCTTCGCCCAGGCCGTCCCTGATGCCGGCGCCTTGCTGCAACAGCTCGAATCGCAACGTGCGCCAGCGCTGCCGCCCAAGTCCGTGCCCGGTTTCGCCTATCCCAAGCCGATGGTGCCCACCGGCGGCGCGACCGTCACCATCAAGGCCATAAGGTTCGACGGCGCCACCCAGCTGCCGCCCGATGTGCTGAACCGCGCCGTCGCCGGCTTCCTGAACCGTCCGATCGATTTCGCCGAACTGCAAAACGCCGCCATCGCGGTCGCCACCACTTATCGCGAGGCCGGCTGGGTGGTGCGCGCCTACCTGCCGCAGCAAGATCTCGACAGCGGCGTGTTGACCATCCAGGTGGTCGAAGCCGTGTACGGCGAGACGCGGGTGGAGGGCGCCAGCCAGCGCGTGGCGCCCGAACGCATTCGCCGCATGGTCGACGCCGTGCAGGCGCGCGGCAAATTGGTCAACAGTGCGGCGCTCGACCGCGCGGTCCTGCTGATCAACGACCTGCCGGGCGTGGACGCCGCCGCCAGCCTCAGTGAAGGCAGCGGCCAGGCCGAGACCGACCTGGTGCTGGCGCTGTCGCCCACGCCGCCGCTGGCGCTCGATATCGCGCTCGACAACAACGGCGCGCGCTCGACCGGCGCCGATCGGCTGGTCGCCAGCCTGTCCATCAACAGCCCGCTGCACATCGGCGACCAGATCGGCGCCACCACCGTCCACACCGATGGCAGCGACTACCTGCGCGCGGCCTACTCGCTGCCGCTCGGCAGCGGCGGCTGGCGCGTCGGGGTCAATGCGGGACGCTTGTGGTACCGCGTCAGCACCCCCGAATTCGCCGCCCTCGACCTGCACGGCATCTCGGTGTCGAACGGCCTCGAAGCGCGCTACCCGCTGATTCGCAGCCGCCTGCGCAACCTGAACCTGGTGCTCGAAGCCGAACACAAACGCTTCGAGAATTTCGCCGGCGACGAGATTACCACCCGCTACCGCATGCGCACCGTCGGCATTGGCTTGAACGGCAACCTGACCGACGCGCTGTGGGGCGGCGGCGCCACCGCCGCCAGCGTGCAGTACGGCGGCGGCGACGTCGACCTGGCCGGTTCGCCCAACGCGCCGTCCGACCAGTTGAGCGTGAAGACGGCGGGCCGCTTCCACAAGCTACGCATGGGCCTCGCGCGCGAACAGTCGCTCAGTGCGGCCACCACGCTGTACGCCAGCGTGGCCGGCCAGCTGGCCAGCAAGAACCTCGATTCATCCGAAAAATTCTACCTGGGCGGCGCCAGCGGGGTGCGCGCCTATCCGAGCAGCGAGGCCGGCGGCAGCGAGGGCGCGCTGGTCAACCTCGAACTGCGTACGCGCCTGCGCGAACGCTTCGTGCTGACCGGCTTTTACGACTGGGGCGGGGTGCGGGTCAACAAGATCCGCCCGGCGGTCGGCGCCACCTTCCCCGACCGCTACAGCCTGTCCGGCTACGGCGCCTCGCTGGCCTGGGCCGGTCCTGTCGGACTGACCTTCAAGGCCACCCTGGCGCGCCGCATCGGCGGCAATCCGAATCCCACCCCGAGCGGCAACGACCAGGACGGCACGCTGACCCGCAACCGCTGGTGGCTGCAGGCCGGCCTGCCGTTCTAAGCTAAGCTAAGCTTTCAGCGGCCACGGAAAGCGCAGGCTGACCCGGGTGCCGGGATTGGTGTCGGCGATGGTCAGCTCGGCGCCCAGCAGGTCGGCCCGGCTGCGCATGCCGGCCAGGCCCAGGCCGGGGTCGGGATGGCCGTCGTGGCTGTGCGCCACGCCGAGACCATCGTCGCTGATCTCGATCCAGATCGCGCCGTCCTTGGCGTGCGAACGAAACTGCACCACGCGCGCCCGCGCGTGCTTGACGATGTTGGCGAAGGTTTCCTGCAGCAGCCGCAGCAACTGCAGGCGCGCCGCGTCGCTTGGCAGGTAATCGGCCGGCAGCGTGTCGGCCTGCCAGTCGAGCGTGATGCCCTGCGATTCAAGCACCGGGCCGATGCGCCAGCGCAGTGAGCCGAGCAGGGTCGACACCGGATCGTCTTCCGGATGGGTGGCCGGCTGCGCCGACAGCACGTCGAGCACGCCGCGCAGTTCGTGCAGGGCGGCGTCGACCAGTCCCGCCACGTGCACCTGCGACATCGGCTGGGTCGCCTTGAGCATGGCGCTGACCGACACCAGGTGCGAACCGACGCCGTCGTGCATGTCGCGCGCGATGCGGCGCCGCTCTTCGAGCACCACCAGCCGCTCGCCCTGCGCCTTGAGGGTCTCGAACGCGCCGGTCAGTTTGGCGGCCTGCCCGGCCACCGTTTCGCGCAGCGTCTCGGCCGCATGCATCTGCTCGCGCGTGCTGCGCACCAGCCGTTCGATCAGCAGGGCGCCAAAGGCCATCGACATGAGCGGCATCGCCAGGATCGACAGCGAGGCGCCGCCGAACGGCGCCAGCCCGGCCAGCCGCGCCATATCCATCAGGCCGGCCATCACCACGAAGGCCACCGCGGCGACCAGGATGCTGCCCGAGTAGCTGCTCTCACGCAGCACGTGGCGCACCAGCACGGCCAGGAAATACATCGTCACCGCCAGCAGGCTGGCCGACACCGCGCCCAGCCAGGTGGCCAGCTGGGCCGGCGCCAGCAGCGGCAGCGCCAGCACCGCGCCGACATAGGCGAGCGTCAGCGCGCATTCGAGCCAGCGCCGGTGCACCTTGGCGAAACGCAGGCAGAAGATGCACATCGGCGGCACGAAGGCGGTGCGGGTGGCCATGAACAGCAGCGTCCAGGTACGCTCGTCGACGCCCGGCCACGGCCACAGGGCGATGAAGTGCTGGACGATCCACATCAGCGCCATCAGCGCGAAGTAGCCGCCGCTGACGTCGCGCAGCAGCACCGCGATCAGCAGGCCGACCATGCCCATCATGCCGATCAGGAGCGCCGCGCCATACACCCGTTCATGACGCGTCTCGGCCAGCGATTCGCAAGCGTGGCGCATCAGCGGCCCGTCGCCCAGCCAGATTTCCGACAGGCCGGGCGACAGTCCCGGGCGGGCCCGCACGCCGAGCGTGAGCCGGTGCTCGCCGGCGGCCAGGCCGGGCGGCAGGCTGACGAACTGCGGCCGGCTGAAGTCGTACATGCCGCCCAGTCCCGGCGCGCTGGCCGCCAGCCGCTGGCCGTCGAGCCAGACCGAGGCGCTGGCCGACCAGCGCGGCACGCAGATCGCCTGCGGCGCCGTGTCCGGCGCGCCGGCCGCCAGCCGCAGCGGCAGCTGGAACCAGTTCACGCGCGCCGCGTCGATGTGCGGATCGAGCCGGTGCGGCAGGCGCACCAGCCGTCCGCGCGCGGTCAGCGTGGCGGCGGCGGGCGGACGCGCCAGGTCGGCGCCGTCGGCGTCGCTGCCACCGTCGAGCCAGAGCGCCGCGCGCAGGCTCTGGTGCGCGCCGGGCACGCCGTCGGCGCTGTCGGCGGCCGAACTGACGTCGTAACCATTGAGCAGCACCGTCAAGCCCATCGCCAGCAGGCAGGCCAGGCCGACGCTCCAGCGCAGGGTGCGCGGCCATTGCCGCGCCGCTTGGCGCAGGCCGGCCATTCGTTGCATTAGCATGCGTATCCTGATATAAGAATAATAATTTGCAATCCGGAAACGATGATGCCACAGAAAAAGCCGCACCTGCTGCTGGTCGAAGACGACGCCCATTTCGCGGCCTGGGTCACGCTGGTGCTGGCCTCGCATTTTCCGCCGCCGCAGCTGGTGGCGGCGGCCAGCTGCGCCCAGGCCCTGCAAGCGTTCAAGGACGGCCAGGCCGCGCACACGCCGTGGGGGATGGCCATCGTCGACCTCAACCTGCCCGACGGCAGCGGCATCAACGTGATCCGCGCGCTGGCCCAGGGCGCGCCGGCGGTGCCGATCCTGGTCGTCACCGCGGTCGAGGAGCCCGACGTCGCGCTGGCGGCGATTCGCGCCGGCGCCTCCGGCTACATTGTCAAGGCGACCATGGACACCGACCTGCTGCGCACCGTCGAGCAAGTGCTGGCCGGCGGCTCGCCGATCACCCCGGCCATCGCCCGCCGCCTGCTGCTGGCCTTCCACGAGCAGGCGCCGGCCGAACCGCACGCCGAGGCGGCGGTGGTGCTGCCCGAGCTGATGCTGGAAAAAATCACCGAGCGCGAAACCGAAGTGTTGCGTTTGTTGGCGCGCGGGTACGGAAACAAGGAAATTGCGAGCCGTCTCGGCTTTAGCGCCAACACCGCCGATTCCCACGTGCGCAGCATTTACCGCAAACTGAGTGTGAACTCGCGCGCCCAGCTCAGAAGCCTGCTCACCGAGTAGTCCCCGGGCGTCGTCGCGCCCGGACCGCCG
>JBDSTZ010000039.1:0-9045 GCA_039927975.1 Massilia sp.
GAGGTGGCCGCGCTCTACACCCCGCAGCAGGGCCAGTCCGGTGGACTGGCGGCGGCGCAGGCCAAACTGACGCCGCTGCTGGCCGCGATGAACGTCTACGCCGCCAGCCATCCCGACAACGAGGCCGGACACCGCCTGCACAGCGACATGCTGGCGCGCCAGGTGCTGCTGGCCCGCACCGCCGGCGACCTCGACGCGGCCGGCCCGGCGGCCCAGAGCGCGCTGGCGCTGGCCGAGGCGCGCCACAAGGCGCTGCCGGACGACATCGACTGGGGCGACCGCCTCAGCCTGGCCCAGCGCGACGTCGGCGAACTGCTGATCGAACAAGGCCGGTTTGCCGACGGCTTGATTCAGTTGCGCCGCTCGCTGGCGCTGCGCGAGGAGCTGGCGCCGAAGGAAGGCGGCAAGGCCAACGCCCAGGCCGACGTGGCCGGCGCACAGGCCGCGCTGGGGGACGCCCTGTCGGCGAGCGGCAGTTACGTCGACGCCGAAACCGCCTATATCGCGGCGCGCAACAGCCTCGCGCTGCAAGCCCGGCTGCACCCCGAGAACAAGGTCTTGCCGCTGCGCGGCGCCAGGCTGGAACTGGCGATCGTCGCCAACCAGCAGCTGGCGCGGCGCGGCTTGACCGCCTCGCGCACGCTCAAGCTGCTGCGCCAGCGGCTCACGGCCGAACGCGATGGCGGCGACAAGCTGTTGCTGGCGCAGGCCGGTTTGATGGAAGCGCTGATTCAGCCCGGCGGCACCGCCCAGCAGGCCTACGTGGTGGCCGAACGGTCCTTGCCGGCGCTGCTGGCCGACAGCGAGGCAGATCCGCAAAACACCTATCGCCAGCGCGAGAGCGTCGCGGCGTGGCAGAAGGCCGGCGAGATCGGCCTGCGCGCCGGCCAGAAGGACAGCGCCTGCAAGTACCTGGGCCTGGCCGAAGCGCGCTACGACGCGCTGGCGCAGGCGCATCGCCTCAACGCGCTCGATGTGGCCGCGCGCACCCGCCTGGCGGCGCAGCGCGCGGTGTGCCGTCCCGCTTGACGGAACGCCGCCGTCAAGCCGCTTGAGGTGCGCGCCTGGTGCGCCGCCTGCCAGCCAGAGCCTCGTGCTATCGGGCCCCTCGCACACCTGAAACCGGATGGATCGGCGCCGACGCTGTTCGCGCGGCGCCTGGTTGTGCCGGCCCGTGACGGCGCCGCGACAAACACATCACACATACACACAGCCGCTCATTCGCAGCCAGCAGTCACAACGCCCAAAAAAAAGATCCGGCCAGGCGCGAGGCCAGTCCGGATCAAGAGAGTAGAAGGTGAACCGAAGGGCGCGCGGTGCGGCGTGCCCTTCGGGGTAGTGCCGGGAACTTAGAACTTGTATTCGGCGGTCAGCTTGTAGGCCCGGCCAAGCACGTCGGCGGCGCTGGTGATGTAGCCGTTGTACGCCGTGCTGGCGGTGAGCATCGGATCAACATTGGTGATGTTGTTAATGCCCAGGCTCAGCTTCAGGTTCGGGATGCCGGTGTACGCTAAGCTCACGTTGTACTGGCTGTACGGCTTGACATCGGTCGACACCGTCGAACCGGGGCGCGGCGAGACATCGGTCAGGCCGCTGTTGTAGCGCTGCGAGACCTGCGCCGAGTAGACGCCCTGGCGCCAGCCCAGCGAGGCGGTGTGCTTCCAACGGAAGTTAATCTGCGGCATACCGGCCAGCCCCGAGTTCGAGCCGGTGGCGCCGTAGCGTCCATCGCCCGTCAGCAAGCCGACGTTCTGCAGCCAAGGGCCATCCTTCTCCGACTGGAATTCGTACTTCTCGTAATAGGTTCCCTCGATTTTGGCGTTGAAGGTGCCCCAGCTGGCGGTCGGCAAGGAGTAGGCCGCCGCCACGTCGACCCCGCGCGAGCGCATCATGCCGCGGTTGGCCTGGCTGGCGACGATATGGTCGATCAAGCCACTCGAATTGCGCAGGATCTGGTTCTGGTACTTGACCGGATTCTGTTGAATCTCCTTGATATCCACCGCGCCCAGCACGTCCGTCAGCAGGATGCCCCAGAAATCCACCGTCAAGCTCATGTTCTTGATCGGCTCGAGGGCGAAACCGTAGGAGAAGCCGCGCGATTTTTCCGGCTTGAGGAAGGTGTTGTCGGGCGACTTGGTCCAGTAATTCTGGGTGACGTTGCACACCAGGTCGGGGGTGGCGGCGTACGCGGCGACCGCCTTGCCGGTGCCGGCGACTGTCGGCTGCGAGCTTGGGCACAGGATCGGATCGTCCATCGCCAGGGTGCGAACTTCAGGCGTCGGGTTCTGGATGTCCATGATCGACGGCGCGCGGAAGCCGGTGTTGACCGAGCCACGGATGACCAGCATCTTGACCGGCTGGAGGCGGAACGCCAGCTTCGGATTGACGGTGGAGACCTTCAGATCGTTATAGCGGTCGCCACGCACCGACGCGTTCAGGGTCAGCATGCTGGTGACCGGCGCTTCGACCTCCATCACCAGCGAGGCGATGTCGCGGTGCAGTTTCTTGGCCACCCCGGTTGGCGTCTCGCCCACCAGATCGGACTTGGTGACGACGCCGAACTGGTCGATCAGCGGCACGCCGGTCGACGATTTGGTGATGAAATCGGCCGGCGCCTGGCCCACTTCCGCGGCGTCGCGGCGCAGTTCGGCCGAAGCGGCGAAGGTCATCGCGCCGCCCGCCAATGTCATCACGTCACGCGAGACGGTCAGGTCGACGCTGGTGTTGAAGGCCTTGTTCAGGCGGTAGGTGTAGTCTTCCTGCTGAATGCTCTTCAGGTAAGCCAGGCCGGCCTCGTCCTGCAGGCCGAACGGGTTGAGGATGCCGTTGGTGAAGCCGTCCTGCGCCTTCGAGTACAGGATATAGCCTTCGCCGGTGCGGGTGTCGCGCTTGGACTGGCCGTAGTTGATGCCGGTGCGGTAGTCCCAGGCGCCGAAGGTGCCTTCGGCCTTGAGCACGATGCGGTCGTTGAACTGCTCGTCGTTGCGGTAGGCGTTGCCCAGTTCCGCAGGTCCCCATTGGAAGAAGATCGGACGGTTGTTCATGTTCAGGGTGGCCACCGTGCCGGGGGGCCGGGTGGCGTCGATGAACATGGCCGGTGTGCTGGTCGGACCGTTGGCGGCCGGCGTGTTGGCGATGACCTGGACCGCCGGCGTGATGCCCTTGCCCGGATAGAAGCGGCTGGTCGACGGCATGGTGTAGGTGGTCGCCGGCGCGGTGTTGCCCGGGGTTTGCAAGCCGCGATATTTCTGCACCGTGAATTGCGAATGCAGCACTTCGAGGCCGACCTTGTGGCCAGGCGCGATCGCCCATGTCGCCTTGGCGAACACACTGGCGATGTCGCTGCCGTCGGTGACGGCGGTGTAGAAGGCCGGATCGCGGATACAGCCCGGCTGGTAGACCGGCGGCGTGTTCACGCTGGTCAGGCCGAGCGTGCGCTGCGAGTAGGGCGCCAGGCATCCGGTGGCGAAGGTCGGGTTGTAGTTGGTGCTCGAACCGGTGGCGAAACCGAAGTTGGCGCTCGGGCTGGCGTTGCGGTTGGTCGGCGCGATGCTGACGCCGAGCCGGTTCAACTCTTCATCCGAGTATTGCTTCGGACGGTCCTTCTGGAACAGCGGGGTCTTGCGCTGCATGTCGAACGAGATGTAGGCGTTCCAGCCGTCCTTGTTCAGGTCACCCCAGCCGGCAATCGCGCCCACGCCGGTGGTCTCGCCGCCACCCTGGGCCTCGGGGCCGTTCCACTCGCCCTTGACGGAGTAGCCCTTGTAGCTGCGCTTGGTGTTGAAATTGAGGACGCCGCCGATGGCGTCCGCGCCGTAGATCGAGGAGGCGCCGTCGCGCAGCGTTTCGACGCGGTCGAGCGCCATGCGCGGGATCACGTTGACGCTGACGTACTGGTCCTGCAGCGGCTCGTTGGCCAGGCGGCGGCCGTCGAGCAGGGTCAGGGTGCGCATCGGGCCGAGGCCGCGCAGGTTGGTGACGGGACCGGCGGCGCCGGAGTTGGTGCCCAGCGAGAGCGACTGCGGCATTTCCAGCACCAGGTCTTTCAGTTCGGTGTGGCCGCGCGCTTCCAGTTCGGTCGCCTTGATGGTGGTGACCGGCAGGGCCCCTTCGTCGGCGACGCGGCGGATCAGCGATCCGGTCACTTCGACGCGCTGCATTTCCTGCGGCGCTTCCTGGGCCGAAGCCTGGTTGATCATGGTCAGCACTGCCAGCGCGATCAGCGAAGTGCGGCGGCGGGGCAGAACGTCTCGCTTTTTACTTGTCATCATTTTTATATTCCCTCAGGTGTCAAACGCAAAAAATAAAGCTTGGTGAAAAAGGTGAAAAGGTAAAAGCGGTCAGGCAGTCAGCGTCTCGTTGTGCACAACGCCGCCGATCGTCACGTTCTTGAGGACCATGTCCTTGACGTTGTAGATGAACAGCGGCTGCTTCATGTCGCCCGGCGTGCCGAAGTCGCAATCGGTGATCGTCACATTGCTCACCGGCGGCACCGGCGGCGCCGGCATGGCGCCGTTGTAGTTGGCCGCGACCGGACCGAGAATGACCACCGCCTGCCAGCACGAGACCTGCTTGCCGCCCTTGGTGACATTGCCGACCTTGACGTTCGAGATGTGCACGTTCGACACCTGCGGCGGACGGTTGCGCACGTTGTCGGCGCGCGGCGTGTAGTCGCAATCGAAGGTGACGATCGCGCCGGCCGCCACCGCCACGCTCTTGGCGTCGATCGGCGAACCAGGCAGCATCGGATAGAACTGCGGCGCGGTCGAGACCCCGTTCGGGATCGACACGTTGCGCACGTAGAAATTGCGCAGGTAGCCGCCGCGGTTCATATTCGTTTTCAGACGGATCGCGGTGTTGAGCGGGTCGGTGGCCCAGTGCGCGTTCTGGAACACCAGGTTTTGCGCGTACACGTTCTGGATCCCGCCGGCCATCTCGCTGCCCAGCGTGACGGCGCCGTGGCCGCTTTGCATGGTGCAGCCCTGGATCACGATGTTCTGCGACGGCCCGAGCTGGGTGTCGAGGTTCTTGCCGGCCTTGATGGCGATGCAATCGTCGCCGGTGTCGAAGGTGCACTGGTCGACCAGCACGTGGTCGCATGCTTCCGGATCGAAGCCATCGTTGTTCGGTCCCAGGCTGAACGCGTGCACCTTGCGGATCACCAGGTTGCGGCAATGGACCGGGTGGTGCTGCCAGAACGGCGTGCGCTGCACCTGGTAGCCCTGCAGCAGCACGTTGGTGCAGCCGACGATGTGGACCATCGAGGGCCGCAGGAAGTGGCCAAGGCCGAATACGCGTTTCGCCAGCGGCACGCCGGCTTCCGACAGCGCCGGCAGATACATCTCGTCGGTGCGGTAGCGGTTGTCGCTGCCGGCGATCAGCGCCAGCTGGGCCGGTTCGAGTTCGGGCGCGACTTGCGCGATCGGCAGGTTCAACGGATTTTCGGTGATCTGCGAAGCGCTGCCCTTGGTGTAGATGAGCGGCGCGCCCGGTTCGGTTTTCGGGTTCTTGCCCTTCCAGCTCCACCAGCAATCGCGGCTGCCGGGGAAGGGCACGCCGGCCTGGCCGTCGATCACGCTGGTCCAGTCTTCGCCGGTGAAGGCGATGTTGTCCTGGTTGTAGGCGTAGATCATCGAGGCGAAGTTGAGGCAGTCGTTGCTCTGCCAGCGAGTGCGCACCAGTTTGCCGTTGGCGCCGCAATCGACGTCGCCGTACTTGGCGTAGTCGGCCGGATTGGCGGAAAAGTAGATGTGCGCGCCCTTCGCCAGGTGCACGTTTACGTTCGACAGCAGCACGATCGGGCCGGCGCAGTACCAGTCGCCGGCCGGGATCAGCACCCGTCCGCCGCCGGCCTTGTGACAGGCTTCGATGGCGGCGCGGAAGGCCGGGTAGCAATCCTTGGCGCCCGGCGCCGGCGTGTCGATGGTGTCCTGTTCTTCGAACGAGGTGAAGGCCTTGACCTTGGCCAGCTTGCACGGCGCGGCGCCGTACTTGGTGACCAGGAAGTCGACCTTGCGAAACGATGTATGGTTGGCCAGCCGGTCGACGATGGCTTGCGCTTGCAGCCAAGGGTCGCCCGGCGTGGTGGCCGCCTGCGCGCTGCCGGCGTTGGCGCCGGCGAGGGTCAGGCCGCTGGCCGATACGGCGTGCATGAAGCTGCGGCGCCGCGCATTGAATGATGTGTGCATGTTCTCCCTTTGTAAAACGATGTTCAGGTCAGGTGTCATGTCCGCAGGGCGGTACTGACGACGCTTGATGCGACTTGCCTTGACTGGTGCTAAGGTGCTGCCGGTGCTGCCGGTGCTGCCGCTACTGCTACTGTTGACTCGTAACTGTTGTTGTATTCGGCCAGATAGATCGCCGCGCTGGCGGGCCGCGCGGCCTCGCCAAGCTCGCGTTGCGGATCGAGGCCGGCGGCGAGCAGGTTCTTCCACCAATCGTCGGCGCTGTACTGCGCCGGCCGGTACGATATTTTTCCGCTGTTGTTCCAGTCGGCCCAGGGATGGCTGCGGTTGATGTGCATGCCGATCCGCGAATTCATCACCACCATCTTGCCGACGCTCTCAAGCGTGCGCTTCATGATGGTGCCGTTCGGCGAATTGAGGACATCGACCTCGCCGACCTTGCAGCTGTAGCCGGCCACCGCCATCACGCCGTACGGCGTGCAGCGCTCGTTGTGGAACCACTGGCGGGCGAAGTAGAACTGACCGGCCCTGGCGCTGGCCGAACCGTCGTTGGTGAAGCGGCAGCCATTGAACACGAAGCCGTAGCGCGCGTGGCGGCTGGTGTCGGGCGCGCCGGCGTACGACACCGGGCGGTCGCCCAGCGACTTGACTTCGCAATCGTTGAAGTAGGCGATGGTGTCGCCGAAGATGAAATCGACATCGCCTTCGATATACGACTTGTTGAAGAAGCTGCGCGCGGTCGTGTTGTGGTCGACCGAGTGCAGGAACAGGGTGTCCTGGAAGCCGAGCAGGCGCACGTTCTCGAACTGCGCCTTGTCGCCGCCTTCGAGGCGTAGCGCGACGGCCTGGTGCGCCACGGTCTTGACGGCGGCGTCGCTGCAGCTGGCGCTCACGCACTCGGCCCGGGCGTTGCCGACATCCTTGTTGAAGGCGTTTTCGATCGTCAGATTGCGTGCCTGGAAGCCGTCGCCGCGCACCCACACCACGGCCGCGCCGAAGGTGCCGATGGCCGGCCGCACGCGCGCCCAGTCGTACATCTCGGTGATCGACTTGTCGGTGGCGGCGAACTGCGCGCCGAACTGTTTGGCATAGCTCTCGCCCGTCACGGCGGCGTCGATGTTGGCGCTGATGCGGGTGGCGGCGGCGTCCGGCCCGTCGCCGTACAGGGTGATTGGCGCGGCGGTGGCGGGCACGTACACCAGTTCGCGGTACACGCCGGGTTTCACCAGGATGTAAGCGCGGCGGCTGCGGGCATGGTCAGACACCGCCTTGTTGACGGCCGCCTGCACGCTGCTGAACGAGGTGACACCGTCGGCGCGCGCGGCGGCATCGACGATGTAATCGGGCTTGAAGACGGCGCCGCTGGCGAGCGGATCGGCCAGCGGATCCCACGG
Source organism: Massilia sp. (assembly GCA_039927975.1). Classification (GTDB taxonomy): domain Bacteria; phylum Pseudomonadota; class Gammaproteobacteria; order Burkholderiales; family Burkholderiaceae_D; genus JBDSTZ01. Next base: position 7,580 of record JBDSTZ010000039.1, read on the forward strand.
GTCGACCCGCTCGGCGCCGACCGTGCCGGTGTACTTGAGCACCTCGCGATAATCGTACGCCTTGGCCTGCTCTTTTGTCAGCTGCGGGCGTGGATTGGGCGCCGCGTCGAGCGGAAAGTCGGGGAAACGGTCCTTGCAATCGATGCCCGCGCTGCCGGGCGGATTGAGTCGTGACGGCGTGCCGCCGACCGGCATCAGGCGGGTGAACGACATCTTCACGTCAGGCGGGCCATCGACCACGACATCGGTCAGCGCCAGCTGCAGTGGACGCGCCTCGTCGAAGCCTTGCAGTACCACCTTGCCCGGACTGGTCGCGTGCACGCGCTCCATCGCGATGCCGGTGTAGACCGGGATCTGCTTGCCTTCGGCATCCTTGTCGTAATGGGTGTCGATATCGATCGGCCGCTTGATGTCGCGCATGCAGACATTGCGGTAGCTGACCTGGCTCACTTCGCCGCCGCGCGAGCTGTCGCTCTTGATGCGCAGGCCCGAGGTGGTGCCATCGAGCGAGAGACCGTCGACCAGCACGCGTCGCATGCCGCCATTGGTCTCGCTGCCGATCGACATGCCGTGGCCGGTGTAGAAATGACTGTCGATGATCGAGATGTTCTCGGTCGGCCCGGCGTTGCCGGCCTTGATCGCCACATTGTCGTCGCCGGTGCGGATATAGCTGTGGGCGATCGTCACGTTGCGCGACGAAATAGGATCGATGCCGTCGGTGTTGCGCGCGTCGTGCGGCGTGTCGATGCGCACGCCCCAGGCGGTGAAGCCGTCGACCTTGGAGAGCGTGACATGGAAGTTCGGCGAATTGCGCAGCGCGACCTTGTACATGGTGAACTCTTCGCTGCCGAGGATCTCGATCAGGCGCGGATTGTTCTGGCGGTTCTTCTCGGCTTGCGCGCGGCGCGCCATCTGCCACCAGGTTTCGGCCAGGCCGTCGACCTTCTGGCCACCCTGGCCGTCGATTGCGCCGGGGCCCATGATGCCGCTGTTGCGGGTTTTGTCGACGCTGATGAAGGGCACGCAGCCCTTGCCATTGTTGTCGAGCGTGCCGCAGGTGCCGGCGACGCCGCCGATGCCGCGGTCGTACAGGCGTGGATTGGTGCTGGCGTACAGCGTCACCCCGGCGTCGATCGCCAGCGTCACGCCGCTCGGCAGCTTGAGCGGGCCGGCCACGAAGGCCAGCTTTTCATTGGTGCCGGCCAGGTGCACCGACTGGCCTTTCGGACACTTGTCGAGCGCGGCCTGGATGCGCGGCGCGTCGTTCTGGCCGATGCGTGGCGCGGCCTGTTCGGCGGTGAGCACGGCGCAGGCGGGCGGCAGCGCCGGCTCGCGCACGACGCGGCTGTCCTGGGCGTGGGCGGCGCCGCTGGCGATGATGCCGATGGCGGCGGCCAGCACGCTGCGGGCGAGCGCGGGAAGAGGGGCCTTCATGGCGCGCTTACTGCTTGAACCAAGGCTTGGTG
>JBDSTZ010000040.1:0-9221 GCA_039927975.1 Massilia sp.
GTCGCGGTGTCGAACTCGGTGGCCGACATGGTGCCCGGCGTCAGTTGTTCGAAACCGGCAAACTTGTGGACGGTCTTGCTGTGATCATGCGGGTCTTGCTCTTCGACCATCTTGACCGCGCGCACGCCTTGTTGTTGCCACATGACATGCGGCATCGCGACGTTCGGCACCACCAGGTTGTTCCAGCCGGTTGGCCGGGCATCGTCCTTGTAGAAGCTGCGCAGGTAGGTGTAGAGGTAGTCGCCGCCGGTGCCGGCGCCCGACGCCTTGGCGCGCGCGATCACCGACAGGTCGGGTGGAATCGCGCCGAACCAGGCCTTGGCGTCGGCCGGCCGCAGCGAGGTGGTCATCATGTCGCCCACTTTTTCGCCGGAGAACAACAGGTTGTTCTTGATCTGGTCTTCGGTCAGGCCGAGGTCGCGCAGGCGGTTGTAGCGCATGCTGGCGGCCTGGTGGCAGTTGAGGCAATAGTTGACGAACAGCTTGGCGCCGTTTTGCAGCGAGCTGATGTCCGCGCGTTCCGGTGCCTTGTCGAGCGGGTGGCCGCCTTCGTTGGCGAAAGCCAGACCCGGCAGCAGTGCCAGGATGGCGAGCAGTTTTTTCGGAAAATTCATTGAATGTGTCCTTGTGCGCTGGATGTCGTCGATTAGTGCGGATGGAAGGTCACACGTTTTGGCACCTGCTTGAAGGTACCCATCGTGCTCCACCACGGCATCAGCAGGAAGAAGCTGAAATACAGGAGCGTGCACACTTGCGACACGATGGTCTTGCCTTCGGTCGGCAGCTGCGTGCCCAGGTAGCCCAGCGTCAGGAACGAGATCATGAACACGGCGTACACATATTTGTGCCAGTCCGGACGGTAGCGGATCGACTTGACCGGCGACTGGTCCAGCCACGGCAGGGCGGCGATGATCATCACCGACGAGCCGAACAGCACCACGCCCCAGAATTTCGCCTCCAGCACGGCCGGCAGCATGCCGACGATCATCAGCAGGCCGATGATCGCGACCAGCACCTTGGTGCCGAATTTCAGGCGCGACTTGAGGAACACGAACACCACGTAGGCGGCGATGGCGAACATCAGCACCCACATGAAGTCGGCCGTGGTGGCCCGCAGCACCGAGTAGAACGGCGTGAAGTACCAGGTCGGCGCGATGTGCGGCGGGGTCTTGAGCGAATCGGCCGGGATGAAGTTGTTGTACTCCAGGAAGTAGCCGCCCATTTCCGGAGCGAAGAACACGACCGCGCTGAAGATCAGCAGGAACACGGTGATGCCGAACAGGTCGTGGAAGGTGTAGTAAGGATGCGAAGGCACGGCGTCGAGCGGATGGCCGTCCGGTCCCAGGGTTTCCTTCACTTCGATGCCGTCAGGATTGTTCGAGCCGACTTCGTGCAGCGCGATCAGGTGGGCGGCAACCAGGCCCAGCAACACCAGCGGAATCGCGATCACGTGGAACGCGAAGAAGCGGTTCAGGGTGGCGTCCGACACCACGTAGTCGCCGCGGATCCACAGCGACAGGTCAGGCCCGATCAGCGGAATCGCGCCGAACAGGTTGACGATCACCTGGGCGCCCCAGTACGACATCTGGCCCCATGGCAGCAGGTAGCCGAAGAAGGCTTCGGCCATCAGCGCGAGGAAAATGCCGAAACCGAACAGCCAGATCAGCTCGCGCGGCTTGCGGTACGAGCCGTACAGTAGCCCGCGCGTCATGTGCAGGTAGACCACGATGAAGAAGGCCGACGCGCCGGTCGAGTGCATATAGCGCACCAGCCAGCCCCACGGCACTTCGCGCATGATGTATTCGACCGAACCGAAGGCGAGCGTCGCGTCCGGCTTGTAGTGCATGGTCAGGAAGATGCCGGTGACGATCTGCAGCACCAGGATGACGGTCGCCAGGATGCCGAAGATGTACCAGAAATTGAAATTTTTCGGGGCGTAGTAGGTGCCCCACTGGTCGTTCCACAGCTTGGTCAGCGGAAAGCGGTCGTCGACCCAGCTGAGCGCCTTGGCGGCGGCCGGGGCGTTTGCCGGAAGCTTGGTTTCTTTAAAAGCGGCCATTATGCATCGCCTTTCTCGTCTTTACCGATCACGATGCGGTTGTCGGACAGGTACATATGCGGAGGGACGTCGAGGTTGGTTGGCGCGGGCTTGTTCTTGAACACGCGCGCCGACAGGTCGAAGGTCGAACCGTGGCATGGGCACAGGAAGCCGCCGTGCCAGTCGTCCGGCAGGCTCGGCTGCGCGCCTTCGGCGAAGCGCGACGACGGCGAGCAACCCAGGTGCGAGCAAATGCCGACCACGATCAGCACTTCCTTGTGCTCGGCGCGGGCGCGCTCTTCGTTTTTCGCGTACTCGGGCATTGGCAGCTGGTAGACCTTGTCCGACATCGGATCGGCGACCTTGTCGTCGTTCAGTTTCAGACTTGCCATCATTTCCGGCGTGCGGCGCAGAATCCACACTGGCTTGCCGCGCCACTCGACCACTTTCATGGTGCCCGGCGCGACATCCGAGATATCGACTTCGACCGGCGCGCCGGCGGCTTTGGCCCGCTCGGAGGGCTGGAATGTGCTTACCAAAGCGCCTGCTGTGGCTAAACCGACAACACCGCCCGCCGCGCACGTGGCGGCGAGCAGCCCGCGTCGGCCTGGATCGACCTGCTTTTCGTTACTCATACCAACCCCAATCAGTCAAAATGCGAAATGTTAAAACGCCACAAAGAGCTTCTAGCAACCTTAAATTATAAGGGATGCGGCTGGCGTTTTGAAGAAAAAATGATGCACTGGAGACTAGTCTGATGCCATACAGGCGTTTTTTGGCGGTATTGTGCGCATAAACCGGCCAATTTCGGGGTAAAACAGGTGTCAGGTTGGAACCCGGCCGCCGGCTTTAGTTTCCGACATCATCCTGTATGATTGTTCATGTATTTTTGAACATAACTACAGACAGGGAGCCGGACATGACAATGATGAGCGAGTTCAAGCAGTTCGCAATGAAGGGCAACGTGGTTGACCTGGCGGTTGGCGTAATCATCGGTGGCGCCTTTGGCAAGATCGTCGATTCGCTGGTGCAGGACATCATCATGCCGCCCATCGGCAAACTGTTCGGCGGCCTCGATTTCGCCAACTACTACCTGCCGCTCAACGGCCAGAGCAGTACCTTAGCGCTGGCGGAAGCGAAGAAGGCGGGGGCGGTGCTGGCCTACGGGAACTTCCTGACGATCTTGCTGAACTTTATCATTCTGGCCTTCGTGATTTTTCAGATGGTCAAGTTCATGAACCGCATGCAGCGTCCGGTCGAGGTGGTCGTTCCCGCCACGGCGGAAGACGTGCTGCTGTTGCGCGAAATCCGCGACAGCCTGAGGAAATAGCGTTCGCCGCGCCGCCACGCGCGGTGCGGCGCCCCCATCCGCGCAAGGAGACATTGATGCGGCGTCTGTGGTTGTTGTTCGCGCAAACCATCACCATCGCCTTCGGGCTCTACCTGGTGGCGGCGGCGGTGCGGCCCGAGTGGCTGCGCCACGCAGCGCCCACGCTGGAAGGCGGCACCAGCGCGCAGCCGGCGGCCGTGCTGCAAGCCCCGGCCATGGGCTCGCCCGGCAGCTACCGCCAGGCCGCCGGGCGCGCCATGCCAGCCGTCGTCAACATCCTCACCAGCAAGGCGCTGCGGCCGAATCATCCACTGCTGCAAGATCCCTTCTTTCGCCGCTTTTTCGGCGACCGCCTGCCGCAGGCCGAGCCGCAATCGAGCCTGGGCTCGGGCGTCATCGTCAGCACCGACGGCTACATCCTGACCAACAACCATGTGGTCGACTCCGCCGACGAGATCCAGGTGGTGCTGGCCGACGGCCGCAAGGCGCCGGCGAAAATCGTCGGCACCGATCCCGAGACCGACCTCGCGGTCATCCGCATCGACGCGCGCAACCTGCCGGTGATCGTGCTCGGCCGCGCCGAACAGGCCCGCGTGGGCGACGTCGTGCTGGCGATCGGCAATCCCTTCGGCGTGGGCCAGACCGTCACCATGGGCATCATCTCGGCGGTCGGGCGCAACAACCTGCACATCAACCACTTTGAAAATTTCATCCAGACCGACGCGGCCATCAACTTCGGCAACTCGGGCGGCGCGCTGATCGACACCAACGGCAATCTGCTCGGCATCAACTCGGCCATCTATTCGCAGACCGGCGGCTCGGTGGGCATCGGTTTCGCGATTCCCGTCAGCACCGCCAAGACCGTGATGGAAGAGATCATCAAGCACGGCCAGGTGGTGCGCGGCTGGATCGGCATCGAATCGCAGGACATCACGCCCGAGCTGGCCGAAAGCTTCGGCCTGTCGCAGCAAAGCGGCGCCATCATCGCCGGCGTGGTGCGCAACGGCCCGGCCGACCGCGCCGGCATCCGTCCCGGCGACATCCTGCAGGCGGTCGACGGCAAAGCGGTCGCGAGCACCAACGAGATGCTCAATCTCATCGCCCAGCTCAAGCCGGGCGGCAAGGCTAAAATGACGGTGGTGCGCAAGAACCGGCCGACCACGGTCGACGTGACGGTGGCGCGGCGTCCGCGCATCAATACCGAGCAGGAAGAACCCTAGGCCGTCCGGCCTTGGCGCCCGCGCCGGCGCCGTCCCGCCGGCCAGCGCCGTTTACTTTTTTAATTTTGTGGAACGAACTTCATGCACTTGCGCGATCTGACGCAATTTCTGAGCGAGCTCAGCGAGAACAACACCCGTCCCTGGTTCATCATGAACAAACCGCGCTACGACATTTTGCGCGAGGAATTCCTGGCCGTCGTCACCGAGCTGATCGGCCAACTGGGCGCCTTCGACAAGCAGGTCCAAGGCTGCAATCCGAAGAAGGCGATGTTCCGCATCAACCGCGACATCCGCTTCTCGAACGACAAGAGTCCCTACAAGACACGTTTCTCGGCCGGCATCACGCCGAGCGACCGGCGCCGTCCCAGCGCGGCCGGCGGACCGACCTATTATTTTCATATCGAAGGCGACGGCAGGCTGCTGTTCGGCGCCGGCGAATACATGCCGCCGACGGCGCGTTTGAAGGCGATTCGCGAACATGTGGTCAACGATGCGACAGGTTTTGCGAAAGTATTGAAGAATAAACAGCTCAAGCTGACCTTCGGCGAACTGCAGACGGAAGACAAATTGCAGCGGCCGCCGAAGGGCTTCGATCCCGACCATCCGCACATCGAATATTTGAAGCTCAAGAGTTTCTTCGTGTGGACAGAGATCAAGCTCAACTTGAACGCGCCGCAGTTGCTGGTGCCGCAGCTCGCGCTGGGTTTGAAGGATGCGTTCGCGCTCGTCACCTGGCTGCGCGGCGTGCCGGATAATTTCGCGGCGGAAGAAACGGAATAAGGCGATCGGCCGGCTGGACGATCGCCCATCACGAATGATCGAACACCACGGATAGAGAGGAGCGCATCATGGCTTTGCAACATGCGGCATCGGGCGAAAAGATTGCACTCCAGCGCGATGACAACGACATCGCCCACTTCACCTCGGTCGCGCTGGCCAAGACTGAACACATGGAATTGATCCGGCTGGTCTTGCCGAAAGAGCGCGCCATGCCCGAGCACCGGGTCGATGGCGAAATGACGCTGCAATGCCTGGAGGGGGAGATTGTGCTCGACGCGCATGGCCGCTCGACCATCCTGCGTCCCGGCGAAATGTTGTACCTGGCCGGCGGCGAACCGCACGCGGTGCGCGCCAACGAGGACGCGGTGGCCTTGCTGACGATCTTGCTTGGACCCGTGCACGGCGGCGGCCCTACCAGCGAGGCGCGCGGATCGGTTTGATAGATGGCGGGGCATGTCGCAAGTGCGACTGCCCCGGTGGCGGCCCTACAGCAGTGGCAACACGCTCGCCACCATGTAAGCGGCTTTGGTCCGTGTGCGCCAGGTTTTCCAACGGTGATGTCCGTGCAACAGCGCGCTGATGAACAGAATGGCGGCGCCGGCCATGCCGCCATGGTCGGAATGCATCGCGATCATCACCACGATAGCGAGCAGGATTCCTGCGGGCAGTGCGTATTTCATCCAGTCCGCCTTTTCGTCATTGCGTTGACCAATTCTACGCCGTCTCGCCGCGCGGATCGCGCGCCAGCAATTGCGCCACCATCGCCTGCGCGCTGTCGCCGTCGAACAGCACGCCGGCCACCGCATTTGTGATCGGCATGTCGACGCCCAGCTCAGCCGCCAGCTCGCGCACCGCGCGCGCGCACGGCACGCCTTCGGCCACGTGCCCGAGTTCGGCGACGATGGCCGCCAGCGCTTTTCCCTTGGCCAGTTCAAGCCCGACGCGCCGGTTGCGCGACAGGTCCCCGGTGCAGGTCAGAATCAAATCGCCGACCCCGGTCAAACCCATGAAAGTGCCGGCCTGGCCGCCCAGCGCCATGCCGAGACGGGTGATTTCGGCCAGCCCGCGCGTAATCAGCGCCGCGCGCGCGTTCAATCCCAGCCCGAGTCCGTCGGCCACGCCGGTGGCGATCGCGAGGATATTCTTGACCGCGCCGCCCACCTCCACACCGGGCATGTCGTCGCTCGAATACACGCGAATGGTGCCGCCATGCACCAGCTGCACCACGCGCGCGCGCAGCGCATCGTCCTCGGTGGCGATCGTCAAGGCGCACGGCAGCCCGCGCGCGACTTCTTGCGCAAACGACGGCCCCGACAGCGCGCCGCCGGCCACTTCGCCCAGTTCCTGCGCGACCACCTGGTGCGGCAGCAAGCCGGTGCCGTTCTCAAAGCCCTTGCACAGCCACACGATATTCGGAATGCGATACGACTTGAGCTGCTTGAGCAGCGGCCGCAAACCGGCCACCGGACAAGCCGCGATCAGCAGCGCGTCGGGCTGGTCCACATGGGCCAGCGCGGCGTCGAAATCGGCGCTCACGCTGAGCGCCAGCGGCAAGTCGAAGCCGGGCAGATAGGCGCTGTTCTGGCGCGCGCTCGCCATCGCCTCGACGGCGGCGGCGCTGCGGCCCCACAGCAGCACATCGTGGCGGGCGGCCAGCGCCGTCGCCAGCGCGGTGCCCCAGGCGCCGGCGCCGAGCACGGTGATTTTGCCGGCGAGTTTGGTCAGGTCAATCTTGGCGGAATCCGCCACCGGAGTTTCACTCACTAAATGCCCCAGATGTCGCTGGCCTTGACGAAGCCGATGATGCCGTCGCGATGACGCACCTTGACCCAGCTGGTGATCTGGTTGTCGACCAGTTCGAGCAGCACGCCCTTGTCGACCAGCATCACGGGCGCGGCGGCCTCGTCGGCGGTGGCGCGCACTTTGACGTTGGGATTGCGGGCGATGACGTTGCGTTTGGCGGAGAGCTGCTTGAGCTCGATCCACGCCATGTCGCCATTCATGTCGCGCACCTTGACCCATTCGCCATAGGAGAGCACGACTTCAACCGGCATGCCGCGCGGCGCGACAAACAGCTTGCCGCCCTTGTCGGACGGGGCGTCGTACATGATGGCGGCGGCCGGGGCGATGGTCTTGAAATCGAGGGCATGGCTGGCGCCGGCGGCGAACAGCAATGTCAGGCTTGCGATCCAGCGGGAAAATCTCATGGACGACCTCGACGGGATGGACAGTAGCGGCGCTCGGTCCACTGGGCTGTCGGCGGATTGAACGATTGGAATAGATGCGCCCGATGGCGCGGCGCCTGCGGCCCGGACATGCTGCCCGGGCCGGGCGCGGCGGCCGGCGGCTTGACCTTGCCGGCCTTGTTGCGGTCCTGCTTGCCCGGCTGGCAGCCGGGCGTCTGCTTAGTTCAGCGTGCTGTCGGCCGGCGCGGAGGCGGCGGCTTCGGCCAGCGCTTGGCGACGCTGCTGGTAGAACACTTCGAAGTTGATCTCGGCCAGGTGCACTGGCGGGAAGCCGGCACGGGTGATCACGTCGGCGATGTTGCCGCGCAGGTAAGGGTAGACGATGTTCGGGCAGCCGATGCCAAGCAGCGGGTCGAGCTGGTCGGCAGGAATGTTGCGCGCTTCGAAGATACCGGCTTGCTTGCCTTCAACCAAGAAAGCGACTTTGTCTTTGATCTTGGCGGTCACGGTGATGGTGACGGTCGACTCGTAGATGCCGTCAGCGATGGCTTCGGCGCCGACGTCCAGCGACACTTCAATGCTCGGCGCTTCCTGCTCGAGGAAGATGCTCGGGGAATTCGGTTGTTCCAGCGACATGTCTTTCAGGTAGACGCGTTGGATTTGGAAAACTGGTTGCTGATTTTCGTCGGACATGGAACGCTTTCGTTGAGTGTGATGGAGAACGGCGAGCTGCCGTTCCCAGTGTGCTTGGGATCAAACGCGACGGCAATTGTATCAAAACAACTCTGCCAGTAATAGATTTAGCAGCACGCCGTCAGATTGGGCTTATTCACCATTTAACAAGGGATCAAGCCGTCCCGCCTGATCGAGCGCATACAAATCATCGAAGCCGCCGACGTGGGTCTCGCCGACATAGATTTGCGGCACCGTGCGGCGCCCGGTCTTTTGCATCATGATCATGCGCTGTTCGGGAATCAGATCGACACGGATCTTTTCGATGCCGGTCACGCCCTTCGCTTCGAGCAGGCGCTCGGCGCGCACGCAATAGGGGCAACTGGCGGTGTGGTAAAGCACTACATGGGCTGTCATGAAAAACTCCTGTACGACGGATTACTTTGCCAGCGGCAAGCCCGCGCCCTGCCAGGCGGCGACGCCGCCCTCCAGGCTGAGCACGTCGGAGAAACCGGCCGCGGCCAGCTGGCGCACCGCCTTGTCGGCACGGTTGCCGGCCTGGCAGATCACCACCACGGTGCGCGACTTCGACTTCTCGAGCTCGCCGATACGAGTCGACAAGTCTGCCAGAGGGATATTTTTCGCGTCGCGCAAATGCCCTTTGGCAAATTCCTCGGCCGTGCGCACGTCGACCAGCGTGGTCTTGCCGCGATTGATCATTTGCGTCACTTGCAGCGAGGTGGCCCGTTTGCCGCGCGATTGCAGGGCCGGCAGCAGCAGCGCCAGTCCGGAAATGACGGCGATCGCGACGGTAAAAATATGGTCAAGAATGAATTTCACGGGGTTCCAATGGTTTAAGTCAATCCGCGCATTATAAAATAGAAGCTGTCTCGAAAAATTTCCGCACCGTTTTCCCACTTTTAAGAAGAATCTTCTATGTACAAAATTGTCTTCATGCGCCATGGCGAATCGACCTGGAACCTCGAAAACCGCTT
>JBDSTZ010000041.1:0-6560 GCA_039927975.1 Massilia sp.
GGCCCCTTCGCAGTGCGTGCGCGGGGCCTTGGCGCGGCCCGCCAAGCGCGCTGTCATCGCCGTGTCACATTCGCGGTCTAGACTCCGGGCGAGGTAATAATTACTGTTGGAAATAACCAGAACCCCATGAAAACAGCCCTGAGCGCGACCTCATCGAAAGCATCGATCTTTCTCGACCGCGAGCTGTCCCAGCTCACCTTCAACCGGCGCGTCATGGCCCAGGCCGAGGACCCGCACATCCCCCTGCTCGAACGGCTGCGTTATTTATGCATCGTCAGTAACAACCTCGACGAATTCTTCGAAGTGCGCGTCGCCAGCCTGCTGGCCCAGGACGCGCTCACGCCCCAGCCTGCGCTGGCGGCCACGCTGGAAAAGATTGGCCGCGAGTGCCACCGCCTGGTGGCGCAGCAATACCACATCCTCAACAGCGAAGTGCTGCCGCAGCTGCAGGCGAAGGGCGTGCATCTGGTGCGCCACACCGACCGCAACGAAGCCCAGCGCGCCTGGGTCAAGGATTATTTCGAGCGCGAGGTGCGTCCGCTCTTGACCCCGATCGGCCTCGACCCGGCCCACCCCTTCCCGCAAGTGGTCAACAAGAGCCTCAACTTCATCGTCTCATTGAGCGGCAAGGACGCTTTCGGGCGCGGCACCGGCATCGCCATCGTCAAGGCGCCGCGCGTGCTGCCGCGCGTGATCAAGCTGCCCGGCCACCTGTCGAAACACCACGGCGACTCGTTCTGCCTGCTCTCCTCGGTGATCCACTCGCACATCGAAGACCTGTTCACCGGCCGCGACGTGATCGCCTATTCGCAGTTCCGGGTCACCCGCGACAGCGACCTGTGGGTCGACGAGGACGAGGTCAAGAACCTGCGCCAAGCCCTCAAGGGCGAATTGCAGGGGCGCCAGTTCGGCACCTCGGTGCGGCTCGAAGTGGCCAAGAACTGCCCGCCCGAACTGTCGCAATTCCTGCTCGACCAGTTCAGCCTCGACCCGAGCCGCCTGTACGCCGTCGACGGCCCGGTCAACCTGGTGCGCCTGTCCGAAATGATCGAGCAGGTCCAGCAGCCGGCGCTGCGCTTTCCCGCCTTCCTGCCGGGCATGCCGCCCAAGACCAACAACCACAACATCTTCGAGCAGCTGCAGCGCCAGGACATCCTGCTGCACCACCCCTTCCAGTCGTTCCAGACCGTGATCGACTTCATCTGCGTGGCCGCCAGCGACCCGCAGGTGGTCGCCATCAAGCAGACCATCTACCGCACCGGCATGAATTCGGCGCTGATGGAGGCGCTCATGACGGCGGCCCGATCGGGCAAGGAAGTGACCGTGATCCTGGAATTGATGGCGCGCTTCGACGAGGAAGCCAACATCAACTGGGCCGACAAGCTCGAACAGGCCGGCGCCCAGGTGGTGTACGGCGTGGTCGGCCTCAAGACCCACGCCAAGGTGGCACTGGTGCTGCGGCGCGAGGAAGCCGGCCTGCAATACTATGCCCACCTCGGCACCGGCAACTACCACCTGACCACCACCCGCCTGTACACCGACTTCGGCCTGTTGACGGCCAGGCAGCCAATGGCCCAGGAAGTCAACGAGGTGTTCATCCACCTGACCAGCCTGACCAAGCCGCACGCCCTGCACCACCTGTGGCTGGCGCCCTTCGCCCTGCAGAACGAAATCATCAAGGCGATCCGCAACGAGGCCAAGATCGCCCGCGCCGGGCGGGCCGGCCGCATCATCGTCAAGATCAACGCGCTGGTCGACGAATCGGTGATCCGCGCGCTGTACGCGGCCTCGCACGACGGCGTCAAGATCGACCTGATCGTGCGCGGCGCCTGCACCCTGAAACCTGGCGTGCCCGGCCTGTCGGAAAACATCAAGGTGCGCTCGGTGATCGGCCGCTTCCTCGAACACAGCCGCATCTATTACTTCCGCAACGACCTGGCGCACGACGTCTACCTGGCCAGCGCCGACTGGATGAGCCGCAACCTGTTCCGCCGCATCGAAGTGGCCTTCCCGGTGCTCGACAAGGTGTTGAAGCGGCGCGTCATCAACGAAGGATTGAACCCCTACCTGAAGGACAACTCGAACGCCTGGGAGCTCGACGCCGACGGCCACTACACGCGGCGCAAGGCGCGCGGCAAGCAGACCACCTTCTCGGCCCAGCACTACCTGATGGCCCTGCTGGGCTCGGACGGTGGCGCGGCGCGCGAGTAGCCCACGGCGGCGCCCCGGCACTCAAAGGAGAATGCGATGGAATTGATCTTGTGGCGCCACGCCGAAGCCGAAGACGGCAGCCCCGACCTGCAGCGCGCGCTCACCCCCAAGGGCCAGAAGCAGGCCAGGCGCATGGCCGACTGGCTCACCTCGCAGCTGCCCGAAGGCTGCAAGATCCTGGTCAGCCAGGCCAGGCGCACCTTGCAAACGGTCGAACCGCTCGGCCGCAAATACAAGGTGAGCGCGGCGCTGGCGCCCAACGCCAGCGCGCAGGACGTGCTGGCGGCGGCCAACTGGCCCAACGGCCGCGAGCCGGTGCTGGTGGTCGGCCACCAGCCGACCCTCGGCGAAGTGGCCGCGCTGCTGTTGTCGGGCCAGCCGCAGGAATGGGAATTCAAGAAAGGCAGCGTGTGGTGGTTCGTCCAGCGCGAACCCGACGACCCGGGCGGCCTGGTGCTGCGCGCCGTGATGTCGCCCGACATGATTGTAAAATAAACCAGGCCGAAGCCTTGAATTAAGGCTACAAAGTGCTAGATTTCAATCAGGACCACTGAATGAGGCATCGCCGTCGGGCGACGTGACATCATGTTTGATCTCTTGGTAATCGCCTTCATCGTCGCCATGGGCGGGATGGCCGGCCTGACGCTCTACGAACTGATCGACGAGGTGCGCGGCGGCAGCCACGCGCTGCGCGACCGCTTCCACGATTAGCGCCGCCGCGCCACCCTCGCGATCGGCGCCGCCGCCAAGGCTGCGCCGTGGACCGGCTTACATCCCCGTCTTGAAACGCGTGAAGGTGCGCGTGATGACGCGGCGTATGTCGGCCGGCACGGTTTCCGGCGCGATCATGCGGTTCAAGTCCTCGGCCGGCAGGAACACCGTCTTGTTCTCGGCGATATCCTTGCGCACGGTCTTGATGCTGGCCGTGTTCGGATTGGCGTAGAACACCTTGTTGGTCAGTCCCGCGTGGACCGGTCCGCGCAGGATGTAGTTGATGAACAGGTGCGCGTTGTTCGGGTGCGGCGCGTCGGCCGGAATCGCCATCGTGTCGAACACCAGCGGCGCCCCGCCCTTCGGCACCAGCGCCACGATCTTGTTGCCGTTCTTGGCGTCGAGGGCGCGCTGGCGCGCGATGTTGATGTCGCCCGACCAGCCGAACACCGCGCACACGGCGCCGTTGGCCAGATCATTGATGTAGCCCGAAGAACTGAACAGCGTCACGTTCGGACGGGTCGCCGCCAGCACTTTGGCCGCCTCGGTGTAATCGGCGGCGTTTTTCGAATACGCCGGCTTGCCCAGATACAGCAAGGCGGCTGGCAGCACTTCGGACGGCGAATCGAGGAAGGACAGCCCGCAGGACTTGAGCTTGCTGCTGTACTTCGGATTGAAGATCAGCTCCCAGGCATTGTCCGGCATCGGCAAGGGACCCAGCGCCGCCTTCACCTTGTCGACGTTGATGCCCACCGTGGTGTAACCCCACAGCCAGTCGACCAGGTACTCGTTGCCCGGATCGAGCTTGGCCAGCTTGGCCTGGATGGCCGGATCGATGTTGGCCAGGTTCGACAGCTTCGATTTATCGAGCTTGCGCAGCAGGTGGGCGTCGATCTGCAGGCGCGCCCACTGGGCCGTCGGCACCACGATATCGTAGCCCGACTTGCCGGCGACCAGCTTGGTGTTGAGGATCTCGTTGTTGTCGAAATTGTCGTAGCGGACCTTGATGCCGGTTTCTTTTTCGAAGTTCTTGATGGTGTCGTCGCCGATGTAATCGGACCAGTTGTACACGTTCAGGACTTTTTCTTCCTGCTGCGCGCTGGCCGGCGCGGCGAACGCCATCGCCATCGCCATGCCCAGGGCAAGGCAAAGACCCCGTTTCACGCCAAGCTGTCCTGTTACTGCCACCATTGAAGCCTCCATAGTTAAACAATGCCCCCAGAGGGCGTACCGGCAGAATGATCGGGCATTGTGGCGAGCTTGGCAAGGGCCACAAGCACTCACGGACACAAGCGCGCGGGCCAACGGGGGGCTGTCAGCGACAACCGGGGTCAGGCGACCGTCCGCGCCACGGGCCAATGCCACAGGCGGGGCCAGGCCGTCCTGCAAGACAGGCCCGCAGTCAACGCCGCACGATCAGCGATACGTGGACGCCCGCCTTTCGGCGATCGGCGACGGGCCGGAAGGTGAGCTGCTATAAGCGGTCACAGGTCTTCGGGAAGAAGTGCTCGGGCCATGGCATCAGTCCGTCGACGAACACGGACGCTATGTTAGTGCCTGGCCGGAGCCTGCATACGTCCGCTATCGACCCAATCGGACACCGACGCAAATGTCATATCCCGGTTGCTAGTCGAAGTACCTTTTGGTGACCTCGTACGCAGCGTTGTTTGGCGTAATTAGCGATTCTTCGAACGACTCTGCGAGTATCTCGTGGAAAACGTCGTGGTTCGAAATGACAAAATGCCTACCTCGGGGTTGAAGTGATGAGCCAGCGTATGTGAACGTACTGTGAGCCTCAATGGCCCATTGCGAGGGGGTGAGTTCGACAAGGAAGCTGTCCGATGGTTGACTCGGATAAATCCCTATCGCTGGGCTGAGATCCGTTCTCGCACTGCGCACACACCGTGCGTCTTTGAACGTTAGCTTGATGAATGAAGGCACTTCCTGATCACCCTCACCTATTAGGAAGACGGTGCATTCACGGCCTGAGTAAACTAGGACAGCATCTTCGATATGATCGTATTGATACTTCAGCGTGATTGCAACTCCTGATCTCATGTTTAGTAACTCCGTTTTTTGCAATGAGTTTGCGTTCCACTGTACGCTCTTGGCCGGCTGCTGCCTTTCGGCGATAGACCGCAGTCGCCCCATTGCGGACGTTCAGGTGATGTCTCGCCACCGGATAGTCTGAGGAAGCTCGTGACCTTGTAAGAATGCGGTAAAAGCTTCAATCACAAGCGCAGCAGATATCCACTCGTCAGCTTCGAGCCTTATCTGGCCACCACTGAAGGCGAGGATGGTATCGTCCGGATGTATGCCGCTTGGCGTTTCCAGATAGGCCCGGAAGTGCTGCGCACCTGCCGTAGCTCGCCTTTCAAGCAGACAGGTTAGCCCTCCACCGGCCACCTGGAGGTAATTCCCGTGCTCATCGGTAAGTGACGCAAAAGGTGACGGGCCATAAGAGCGCAACTTCATGATCGCAGCGCTTATCTGAGCCGTAGTCGGATCTTGCTTGGGAGCCTTTTTCTCCACTTCAAATAACACGAAACCTCCCTGCAAACTGTTCGACGCCAACGGCCGCTTCTGGCCAATTGCAGAGGGTCGGTACGGCTCAGTGTACCCCGCTGTTGGCTTAGAAGCAATAAGCGGTGTTGTTAGGCGCTGTGACGCTACACGTCCGGCTGCAGGTCAGCGCCGGAAGTCAGCCCGCGCCACAGCCCAATGCCACACGCCGGGCTGCAAGGAGATGCTGCAAGACAGCCCGCGCACAGGCCAGTTCTATATGCTGGGCTACAGGCGAGCGCTGCAAGACAGTCCGCGCCACGGGCCAACGAGCCACATATCAGCCTGTCGGCCGGCGCCGGAAAAAGGCAAGGCGGACCAGCCAGACAGGCACACCTCGCGCAGGCTTTGACAGCGCGGGTATTGACAGCGATACTCTGGCAATGCCGACAACTTCCCGCCCCAGTGTGAAGCATATTTCGCCCGCGCCGTGCGCCCGAGGATTCACCTATGTCGGCCTGATGGTGCTGATCGCGGTGATCGGCGTGGCCGCCGCAGCCACCGTGCAGGTGGCCGACCTGGCCCGCCGCCGGGCCGCCGAGGCCGAACTGCTGTACGTCGGCAAGCAGTACATCAAGGCCTTTCTCGAATACGAGCTCTACACCCCGGAAGGCAATGGCAGCCGCGCTCCCTCGCGCCTCGAAGACCTGCTGCAGGACCCGCGCCGGCCTGAAATGCGGCGCTACCTGCGCCAGCTCTACCCCGATCCGATCACCGGAAAAATGGACTGGCAACTGGTGCGCGCGCCCGGCGGTGGTGTAATGGGAATCAGAAGCGCTTCCTGCGCCGAGACGATCCGGCGCAGTTTTACCGACGGCGACCTGATGTACCTGGACGGCCAGAAGCGCTATTGCGACTGGACCTTCGCCTACGTCATGGCTTGCGGCGCCAATTGCAAGGACACCCTCAAACCCGAGCAGGATTGAGGCATGACAGCAGGGCCGGGAGAACCTGGCCTTCCCAACCGCGCCGCACTTCTCTTAAACCCGGTCTGATATCTATCAGACCCCGGCGACGGGGGATTGGTTCATTTATTTGTCATCCACGGCGCCAAATACCGTGACAAGCCGGCGGGC
>JBDSTZ010000042.1:0-4224 GCA_039927975.1 Massilia sp.
TGAGTTCAAGCTGCTTGGCCAGCTGCATGGCGATGTTGCAGGCGACGTCGCCGTGGGACGGATCGCGCGGGCGTTCGAGCACGATGGCCGGCGCCAGGCCGGTCCCTTCGATCAGCGGGGCGAGGGCGGCCTGGAACAGGGCGGCGATTTCTTGCTTTTGTTGGGCGAGCATGTGCGGAGAATCTTCAGTGAAAAAAGCGGTGGCGCAGCCACGGGCAAAACACGCACAATTATACTGGTTTGGCGCTTGCGCGAATACGCCGGCCGCCGAGCCGCCAGGCGCTCCGAATTGGCTTTTGCCCGGGTGCGCGCTTATTTTGTTGTTAATACCCCCACGCTTGGGCGCCGATGGCGCGGTTCTCGCGCCGATTTAAGCGGGGCGCAAGCCGTAGCCGTTACAATTGGCGCCTTTGCCGGCGCCTCGACCACTGCGCCGGCCGTTGTTCCTTTGTTTATCTGTTCAGAATAGCCATGACCACCAAGCGCCCCACGCTGTCGATCAAGTCCGCCCCCAAGCCAGCGCCGGGCAAAGGCGGCGCCGAGCGCGGCACCGCGCGCGCGGCGCCGGCGCTGCGCCCCAGTTATGAAGTCAAGCCGATGCTGCAGCCCGGTTACCGGCCGCAGCTGCCGGCCGATTCGCTGGCCCTGTGCCTGCTGGGCGCGGCCAACGCGGTGGCCCAGGTGCGCGCCGGCGCGGCGCTGCCGCAGGCGCTGACGGTGGCCTTCGGCGTGACCGCCGCCACCCCGCAGGCGAAGGGCGCGATCCAGGACATCGCCTACCGCACGATGCGCCAGCTGGGCCGCGCCGAAACCCTGCTCGGCCTGATGACCACCAAGGCGCCGGAGCCGCCGATGCTGGCCAGCCTGCTGTGCTGCGCGCTGGCGCTGATCGACCCGCTCGATGGCGCCGAGGCGCCGTACGAAGCCTTCACCGTGGTCGACCAGGCCGTCACGGTGGCCAGCTCGCATCCCGACATGGCGCACGCCAAGAACATGGTCAACGCGGTGCTGCGGCGCTTCCTGCGCGAGCGCGAATCGCTGGTCAAGACCGCGCTGCTGCAGCCGCTGGCGCAGTGGAATTACCCGCAATGGTGGATCGACGCCACCAAAGCGGCGTATCCGCGCGACTGGCAGGCGATCCTCGCGGCCGGCAACGCGCAGCCGCCGCTGACCCTGCGGGTGAACCAGCGCAAGACCGACACCGCCGCGTACTTACGCGCGCTGGAAGAAGCCGGCATCGGCGCGCGCCAGGTGGGACCGTCGGCGGTCAGGCTCGACAAGCCGATCGCGGTCGGCCAGATTCCCGGCTTCGACGCCGGCCTGTGCTCGGTGCAGGACGCCGCCGCCCAGCTGGCCGCGCCGCTGCTCGACATCGCCGACGGCATGCGGGTACTCGACGCCTGCGCCGCGCCCGGTGGCAAGACCGGTCACCTGCTCGAGCTGGCCGACATCCAATTGACAGCGGTCGACTCGGACCCCAAGCGGCTGGTGCGGATCGAGGAAAACCTGCAGCGCCTCGGTCTGACGGCCACGCTCAAGGCCTTCGAGGCGCAAACCTCGGTGTGGTGGGACGGCCAGCAGTTCGACCGCATCCTGGCCGACGTGCCGTGCACGGCGTCCGGCATCGTGCGGCGCCACCCCGATATCCGCTGGCTGCGGCGCAAGGGCGACGCGCTCCAACTTGCAACACTTTCGGCCAAAATTCTCGACAACCTGTGGCAGATGCTGCGACCGGGTGGTAAATTGCTGTTCGTGACTTGCTCGCTCTGGCCCCAGGAATCGGAGGCCCAGGCGGCCGCTTTCGCGGTGCGCCACGGCGCGACTCGTCTCGCGGCGCCCGGTCAGTTACTGCCGACGGCGACCGCCGGGCAGGACCATGACGGGCTGTTTTACGCCCTGTTCCAAAAGAGCCCGGCGTAACCGGTTCCGACCAACCGCTACCAATGAAGGCGCTGGCCCACTTGTGACATCACGATTCTTTCGACGCTTACTCTGCCAGCTGTTGCTGCTGTGCGCCTGCGCGCAGGTGCTGGCGGCCGACGTCGACGTCCAGGCCAGGATCGAGGCGTCCGAGGAAGGCTACAAGCTCGATGCCACGTACCGCTTCGAACTCAATCGCGGCCTCGAGGACGCGCTGCAGCGCGGCGTGAAGCTGTTTTTCACCACCGAGATCGACATGACGCGGCGGCGCTGGTACTGGACCGACGAACGGCCGGTGTCGGCCAGCCGCACCTACGAGCTGTCGTTCAACACCCTGACGCGGCGCTACCGGGTCACCAACAAGACCACCCACTTCCAGCAGACCTACGACACGGTCGACGAGGCTTTGGCGACGATCCGCCTGCCCGGCCGCTGGCTGCTGGTGCCGCGCGGCGCGCTCAAGGTCGGCGAGACCTACAGCGTCTCGCTGCGCATGTACCTGGACCGCTCCGAGCTGCAAAAGCCGCTGCAGGTCAACGCGCTCAACGACGCCGACTGGCAGCTCTCGTCGAGCAAGAAGACCTTTCAGTACCGGGCCGAATAATGCGGCGCGGTCCTGTGTGGGGTGATGCGGCGGTGGGGAACGCGCGGTGAAAAAAGGTTTGCAGTATGGCCTGATCGGATTGGGCGCCATCGCCAGTATCCTGCTGTTCCTGCTCGCGCTGGCGTCGGAAAACACGGGCTTCCTCGACGCCTATTACGACACTCTGCTGTTGCTCAACATTGGCGCCGCCGGCGCCCTGCTGCTGTTCGTGCTGGTGGCGCTGGCGCGCCTGTATGTACGCTACCGCAACGGCAAATTCGGCTCGCGCCTGATGGCGCGCCTGATGTTCATGTTCGCCGCCATCGGCGTGCTGCCCGGGCTGGTCATCTTCCTGGTCTCGCTCAATATCGTCACCGGCTCGATCGAATCGTGGTTCAACGTGAAGATCGAGGCGGCGCTGTCGTCCGGCCTGAACCTGGGCCAGGCCGCGCTCGACCAGGCCCAGGCCGAACTGGTGTCCAACGGCGGCGTGGTGGCGGCCACCCTGGCCGGCCAGCAGGCCAGCGACGCCCAACTGGTGCTCAAGCGCGCGCTGGCCGACGGCGACGGCATGCAAAGCGCGATCCTGGTCGACGCCGAGGGCCGGCTGCTGAGCGCCGCCGCCGAGGACCCGCGCGCCAACCTGGCCGCCGAGGTGCCGACTGCCGCGATGCTGCGCCAGGCCGGCATGCCGGGCGGTTATGCGCGCGCCGAAGGCGGCATCGACCGCGATCTGCAGGACGAACGGCGCGCCTCGGCGCCGCCGGTCAATGGCCTCGACGCCGCCACCGGCCTGCGCCTGCGGGTGGTGCTGGCGGTGCCGGAGCCGCCAGGCCGCGCGCCGCGCTATCTGCAATTGCTGCAATCGGTGCCGGTCAAGCTGGCCGCCAACGCCGAGGTGCTGCGCGCGGCCTACAGCGAATACGAGGAGCGCAAGGTCAGCCGCAAGGGCCTCAAGAAGATGTACAGCGACACCCTCACGCTGGCCATGCTGCTGGCCATTTTCGGCGCGGTGGCGAGCGCCATTCTGATCGCCAGCAACCTGGCGCAGCCGCTCTTGGTGCTGGCCGAAGGCACCCGCGCGGTGGCCGAGGGCGACCTGTCGCCGCGCCCGATCGTCGCCACCAACGATGAACTGGGCACACTCACGCAATCGTTCAACACCATGACCGGCCAGCTGTTCGAGGCGCGCAGCGCGGTCGAGCGCAACCGCGCCGCGCTGCAAAGCGCCAAGGCCCACCTTGAATCGGTGCTGGGCAATATGTCGGCCGGGGTGATCGTGCTGAACGCCGATTTCGTGGTCGTCAATTCGAACGAGGCGGTCGAACGCATCCTGCAGCACGACGTCGGCGGCCACCTCGGCACGCCGCTGTCGGCGATCGAGGGGCTCGAAGTGTTCGCCAGCGCCGTCATGCGCGCGTTCTCGACCCAGAGCGCGCAAAGCGCGGCCGGCAGCGCGCGCAAGAGCAGCCACTGGCAAAAGGAGATCGAGGTGCCGCGCCGGCTCGGCAGCGCCGAGGACCACGACATCACCCTGCTGGCGCGCGGCTCGCGCCTGCCGGTCGGCGCCGGCAACGGCTATATCGTCGTGTTCGACGATATCTCCGACGTCATCTCGGCCCAGCGCTCGATCGCCTGGGGCGAGGTGGCGCGCCGCCTGGCCCACGAAATCAAGAACCCGCTGACACCCATCCAGCTCTCGGCCGAGCGGAGGCAGATGA
>JBDSTZ010000043.1:0-12430 GCA_039927975.1 Massilia sp.
CGCATGTCGATGATGCACTCGTGCGCGACCAGGCCGTCGTGGCCCGAGTACAGCACCGGGTAGTGCGGCGCCAGCCGGCGCGCGATGTAGGTGGCGTTCAGGATCGCCACCTCGGTCGCCTCGGTCAGGCCGGCGCCGCCCATCATCGCGATGTACATCCACGAGATCGGCAGGATCGAGGCCGAGCCGTACGGCGCCGCGCTGACCGCGCCGATGCCGGCCTCGTTGCGCTGGTAGCCGCTCGAACGCTGGTTCGGAAGGAATTTCGCCAGGTGCGCGCCGACCCCGATCGGACCGACGCCAGGGCCGCCGCCGCCGTGCGGAATGCAGAAGGTCTTGTGCAGGTTCAGGTGGCTGACGTCGCCCCCGAAGGCGCCCGGCGCCGCCACGCCGACCAGCGCGTTCATGTTGGCGCCGTCGATGTAGA
The DNA here is from genome assembly GCA_039927975.1 of Massilia sp. GTDB lineage: Bacteria > Pseudomonadota > Gammaproteobacteria > Burkholderiales > Burkholderiaceae_D > JBDSTZ01. The sequence goes on from JBDSTZ010000043.1 coordinate 428, forward strand.
CCTGGCCGCCGTGCGAATGGACGATCTCGCACAGTTCCTGGATGCCTTCCTCGAACACGCCGTGGGTCGACGGGTAGGTCACCATCACGCAGGCCAGGTTCTTGCTGTGCAGTTCAGCCTTGGCGCGCAGGTCGGCCAGATCGACGTTGCCGTTGGCGTCGCAGGCGGTCACCACCACCTGCATGCCGACCATGTTGGCGGTGGCCGGGTTGGTGCCGTGCGCCGACGACGGGATCAGGCAAATGTTGCGGTGGCCTTCGCCGCGCGACTGGTGGTACGCCTCGATCACCAGCAGGCCCGCGTATTCGCCCTGCGAGCCCGCGTTCGGCTGCAGCGACACGGCGGCGTAGCCGGTCAGCGCGCACAGCATCGCCTCGAGCTGGTCGATCATGGCGCGGTAGCCGACCGTCTGCGCATCCGGCGCGAACGGGTGGATGTTGGAGAACTCGGGCCAGGTCACCGGAATCATTTCCGACGTCGCGTTCAGCTTCATGGTGCACGAACCGAGCGGAATCATGGTGCGGTCGAGCGCCAGGTCCTTGTCGGCCAGGCTGCGCAGGTAGCGCAGCATCTCGTGCTCGGCGTGGTAGCGGTTGAAGGTCGGGTGGCTGAGAAAAGCGCTGGTGCGCGCCAGCGCCGCCGGGAAGGCGTCGTCGGCCGCGGCGTCCAGCTTGGCCACCTCATCGGCGGCCGGCGCCTTGCCGCCGAAGATCGCCAGCAGGGTGGCGATGTCTTCGCGGGTGGTGGTTTCGTCGAGCGAGATGCCGATATGGCCGGCGTCGATGCGGCGCAGGTTGACGCCCTGGGCCAGCGCGGCCGCATGCAGCGCCTCGGCCTGGCCGGTGACGACCGTCAGCGTGTCGAAATACGTGGTGTTGGCCAGCGTGAAGCCGAGCGAAGCCAGGCGCGCGGCGAGGATGGCGGTGAAGCGGTGCACGCGGCGGGCGATCCGGGTCAGCCCGGCCGGGCCGTGGTAGACCGCGTACATCGACGCCATCACCGCCAGCAGCACTTGCGCGGTGCAGATGTTGGAGGTCGCCTTTTCGCGGCGGATGTGCTGCTCGCGCGTTTGCAGCGCCAGCCGGTAGGCCTGGTTGCCCTGGGCGTCGATGGTGACGCCGACCAGCCGGCCGGCCATGCTGCGCTTGAAGGCGTCGCGGGTGGCCAGGTAGCCGGCGTGCGGGCCGCCGAAACCGAGCGGCACGCCGAAGCGCTGGCTGTTGCCGACAACGACGTCGGCGCCCCATTCGCCGGGTGGCGTGAGCAGGGTCAGGGCCAGCAGGTCGGCCGCCACCACCACCATCGCGCCGGCCGCGTGCAGCCGTTCGACCGCCGCGCGGTAGTCGCGCACGTCGCCGTTCACGCCAGGGTATTGCAGCAGCACGCCGAAGCACGGCTCGCTCAACTGGTCGATCTCGGCGGCGGCCACGCTGCGCACTTCCACGCCGATCGGCGCGGCGCGCGTTTCGATCACTTCGCGCGTTTGCGGCAGCACGTCGTCGGCGACATAGAACACTTTCGAGTCGGACTTGCCGACCCGCTGGATCAGCGTCATCGCCTCGGCGGCGGCGGTGCCTTCGTCCAGCATCGACGAGTTGGCGATGCCCATGCCGGTCAGGTCGGTGATCATCTGCTGGAAATTGAGGATCGCTTCGAGGCGGCCCTGCGAGATCTCCGGCTGGTAAGGCGTGTAGGCGGTGTACCAGGCCGGGTTTTCGAAGATGTTGCGCAGGATGACCGGCGGGGTATGGGTGTTGAAGTAACCCTGGCCGATCATCGACTTCATGACCTGGTTCTGCGAGGCCAGCGACTTGAGTTTACCCAGCGCCGCCTGTTCGGTCATCGGCTCGAAGAATTCGCCCAGCGCCAGCTTGCTGCGCTTGCGGATCGTGGTCGGCACGATGGCGTCGATCAGCGCGGCGCGCGATGCGTAGCCGAGGGTCGACAGCATGGCTGCCTGTTCAGCGTCGGAAGGGCCGATGTGGCGCGCGATGAAGGCGTCGTTCGCCTCGAGTTGGGTCAAGCTGGGTCGGGTCATGATGAAAGCCAAATAGGAAAGCGGGTCAAAGCGGGCGCCGGCGGGGTGGCCGTGGCGCGGAGGTGGAGAGGTAAGTGGGGCGCGCCATGCTGTGCTGGCGCGCCATCGATCACAGCGGCACTGATTAGTCGGCGGTGACCTTGCCGTAGCCGGCCGCGTCGAGCAGGCCGCCGAAGGCATTGGCGTCGCTCGGCTTGAGCTTGAACAGCCATGCGCCGTAAGCGTCGGCGTTGATCGATTCGGGCGCGTCGGTCACGGCATCGTTGATGGCGATGACTTCGCCCGATACCGGCGCGTAGAAGTCGCTGGCGGCCTTGACCGACTCGACCACGGCGGCGTCGTCGCCGGCGGTGAACTGCTTGCCCACCTTGGGCAGCTCGACGAACACGATATCGCCCAGCGCATCCTGCGCGTATTCGGTGATGCCGACGGTCAGGCTGCCGTCCGCTTCGGCGCGCACCCATTCATGGGATTCGGTGTATTTCAGCTCGGCTGGGATGTTCATGTTCGCTCCAAAGTGGGTTTGTTCGGTTGTTTGTTCGGTCTTCAATTCGGCCCGCAGACCACAGTATAAAGGGTCGGCGGGGCAGGGCGCGCGCGCCGGGTCAGCTGGCCAGCACCTTGCCGTTGCGGACGAAGGGCAGCTTGACCACGCTGGCCGCCAGGCGCTTGTCGCGGATCTCGACCTGCACCGTGTCGCCGATGGCCACGCCGAGCGGCAGGCGCGCCAGCGCGATGGCTTGCTGCATGCTGGGGCTGAAGGTGCCGCTGGTGATCTCGCCGATGGCGCCGTCGGCCGCCACCACTTTCTGGTGGGCGCGCAGCACGCCGCCTTTTTCGCGCAGGATCAGGCCGGCGAACTGGGCTTGCTGGCCCTTGGCCTGCAAGGCCGCCTTGCCGATGAAGTCGCGCGGCGACACCAGGTCGACCGTCCAGGCCAGGCCGGCGTCGAGCGGATTGACCTGTTCGTCCATGTCCTGGCCGTACAGGTTCATGCCCGCTTCGAGGCGCAAGGTGTCGCGCGCGCCGAGGCCGGCCGGCTTGACGCCGGCGTCCAGCAAGGCTTGCCACAGCTGCACCGCCCGCGTCTTGGCGACTGCCAGCTCGAAGCCGTCCTCGCCGGTGTAGCCGGTGCGCGCCACCATCACCTCGCCGAACGCGGTGCCGGCCACGATGGCCGCGTTGAAGGCCTTGAGCGGCTCCGACGCGGCCTGGGTTTCGGGCAGCACCTGCCAGACCTTGGCGCGCGCCTGCGGCCCCTGCACCGCGATCAGGGCCATGCCGTCATCGCTGTCGCGGCGCTGGGTGATCGTCAGGCCGCTGGCGCTGGCCGCGTTTTGCGCGAGAATCCAGGCCAGGTCCTTGTCGGCGGTGCCGGCGTTGACCACCAGGCGGAACCAGCGCTCGGAAAAGAAGTAGACGATCAGGTCGTCGATCACACCCCCGTCGGCATTGAGCATGCAGGCGTACAGCGCCTTGCCCGGCGTCTGCAGCTTGTCGACGTTATTGGCCAGCAGCTTGCGCAGGAAGGGGCGCGCCTGCTCGCCTTCGAGATCGATCACGCACATGTGCGAGACGTCGAACATGCCGGCCGCAGTGCGCACCGCGTGGTGCTCCTCGATCTGCGAGCCGTAGTTGACGGGCATGTCCCAGCCGCCGAAATCGACCATCTTGGCGCCGAGGGCGCGGTGTGCGGCATTGAGTGGGGTGGTCTTCAGGGTCATGCGATCCTCGGGTCAAGGTCAAATAAAAGGGACGCCGATACGCCGCAAGGCAGCCGCAGACGGCTGTCCAACGCACATATCGCGCCCCTCTGTCCTTGGTACCTGAGAGATAGCGCGGCGGCCCGCAGTCGATCTGCGGCGGCGCCACGCCTGCCCCTTCGGTGGGCCGCCGGCTGTGCGCCGCGGCCGCTCTCCAGAGTGTGATCGGGGCGCGCTGCGCGCCCGACCCTTGACCGGTCCTTTTGCCTGAGAGTTTTTGGGTGATGCCCCTTCGGCGGCAGCTGCGCTGCGCTCTCCCGATCAAGACTGCGGAGGATAGGCGAGAAGCGCGCCGCTGTCAACCCGGCGGGCCGCGAAAACGATGTCGGGAAGCTAACAAGGCATGCCGGATTGGCATCCGCGCGCCCGGCCGAAACAGGCAATTAACCCGCCTCGGACGGCGCCCGCGAGGTACCCGGAGGCCGCCGCCAAACCCCGCGCACGCCTGACCGCGCGTCAACGACTTTCGCCACCTCTATTTGCTAGAATAAACCATCCACTTCGCGGGACCATCACAATGAGCGACGAAACAGTTAAACAGCCGGCAAGCCAGGGCAAGGACGCCTACTTCACCCTGTCGGGTGACGTCAACAGCGACATGGTGCACCGCGTGTTCGAAGCCGTCTCCTGCATGACCGACGACGGCATCGACACCGCCCACGTGCTGATCCAGTCGAACGGCGGCTACGTCAGCGATGGCCTGTGCCTCTACAACTTCCTGGCCAACTCGCCGATCAAGTTTGTCATGTACAACGGCGGCGCAGTCGCCTCGATCGCCGTGATCCTGTTTTTGGCCGGCACCGAGCGCTATGCCAGCGAGACCGCGCGCTTCATGGTGCACAAGTCGCACGCCACCGCCTCGCCCGGCGCCCGGCCCGACGCCCTCAACATCATCGTCGAAGGCTTGCGCGCCGACGACGCCCGCACCGAGGCGATCCTGCGCAAGCATATCGAACTGGCGCCCGAACAATGGGCGATCCACCAGTATTCCGACCTGCACCTGACCTCGCGCGACGCCGACAAGGCCGGCATGATCACCGCCATCGGCGACTTCGCGCCGCCCAAGGGCGCGCGCCTGCGCAACATCTAGTCAGCCATCTGCTCAAGCGCCTGGCGCCATCCGCACCCGGCGTCATCCGACCCGATCCGCCGCCTCGCGCGGCGCCTGCGCATCCATAGCTGATACGACCAGCGCCAAGTGCAGCGCCCCAAAGAAAAGAGCCTGTCAACGGCATGACCGCTGCAGACTCTTTCGATGCTTCCTGTATGGCGACTGTAACGGCACTACCCGGAAACTCGGCAGCGCCCAGCGTGGTCCTGCTTAATTAACGCTTGTCGTCGTTCTTGTGGCTTTGACGGCCGGCCTCGACGTGTTGCTCATGGGTGCCGCCCTGGGTGCCGGACGAACCCGACGAGCCGGACGAGCCGGAACGGCTGCCCGAACCCGACGAGCTAGATCCCGAAGAACCCGAGCCCGACTGCTTGCTCGAGCCGCCCGAGCTGCCCGAGCCGCTCGATGCGTTGTTGCCGTCGTTCTTGTGGCTTTGACGGCCGGCCTCGACGTGCTGCTCGTGCGTGCCGCCCTGGGTGCCGCCGGATTTCGAGCCCGACGAGCCGCTGCCGGAACCTTGCGAGCCCGACTGTTTGTTCGAGCTGCTGCTGCTGTTGCTGTTACCGCTTTTCTGATTCGAGTTCATGTTCGTTCCTTTATAAAGTGTCGAAATATCATGCTCGCCGGTGACACGACTGAAACACTGTTTCTGTTGCGTTACCGGTGCACCGATGATGAGATCGGCACTGTTGAACGACTATCGGATCAGCGCTTGAACTCGTGTAGGAGTCATTCCTACAGTATTGAAACTTTTCCTACCTCGCGATTTCACATGGGCTGCGCCATCCCCGGCCCGGCCTCAGAATTCTTCCCAGTCCAGGTCAGGCTTGGCGGCGCCGGCCTGGCGCGCCGCCGCCGCGCCGGTCTTTACCGCCACCGCGCGCACCGCCGTCGGTTTGACGCGCGCGGCGCGAGCTGGCGCGCGTGCCGGCTCGCGCTTGCCCTTGTTGCTCGCCACGAGATGAATCGCCGGCGCCGCACGCGCGTGCTCGGGACCCAGCACAAAGGCGCCGATCACCCGGCTCAGGCTGCCCGCCTGCTCGCGCATCGAGGCCGCCGCCGCCGCCGATTCCTCCACCAGCGCGGCGTTCTGCTGGGTCGACTGGTCCATCTCGGCGATCGCCAGGTTGACCTGCTCAATGCCGGTGGTCTGCTCGGCGCTGGCATCGGCAATCTCGGCGATGATGTCGGTGACCCGCTTCACGCTGGTGACGACCTCGTGCATGGTGTTGCCGGCCTTGTCGGCCAGTTCGGTGCCGGCATTGACCTTTTCGACCGAATCGTCGATCAGCGCCTTGATCTCCTTGGCCGCCGCCGCCGAGCGCTGCGCCAGGTTGCGCACTTCCGAGGCGACCACCGCGAAGCCGCGCCCCTGTTCGCCGGCGCGCGCCGCCTCCACCGCCGCGTTGAGCGCGAGAATATTGGTCTGGAAGGCGATGCCGTCGATCACCCCGATGATTTCGCTGATCCGCTTCGACGAATCGTGGATCGAGGCCATCGTGCCGACCACTTCGGAAACCACTTCGCCGCCCTTGACCGCCACTTCGGACGCCGACACCGCCAGCAGGCGCGCCTGGTGGGCGTGGTCGGCGTTCTGCTTGACGGTGGCGGTCAGCTCCTCCATCGAGGAAGCGGTCTCTTCTAGCGCGGCGGCCTGCTGCTCGGTACGGGCCGACAAGTCCATGCTGCCGCTGGCGATCTCGGCCGCGCCGCTGGCGATGATTTCCGAGCCGGACCGCACATTGACGATCATGCGCACCAGCTTGTCGTTCATCTCTTGCATGGTGCGCATCAAGAGGCCTGCGTCGCCGTGCGCGATGACGCCGGCCTTGGTGCTCAGGTCGCCCTCGGCCACGCGCCGCGCGATGCCGACCGCCTCGTGCACCGGGCGCGCCACTTCGCCGCTCAGCCACAGGGCCAGCGCGGCGCCGGCGCCGGCCGCGACCAGCATGATCAGCACGCTCCAGTTGCGCACGCTGGCATAGTCGGCCCGCGCGCCCGCGCCCAGCGGCTTGGCCGCTGCGGCCCCGGCCTGGGCCGCCAGTTCGCTCATCTGCGCCAGCTGGGCCAGCAGCCACAGGGCCAGCAGCAGGCCCAGCCCGAGCATGAGGGCGAAACAGGACAGCAGCTTGGTGCGGGTATCGAGCTGGCGCGGGGTGCACATGAGGGAATTCCTTTGCAGAGGAGGGCGGCGGACGGGAGGGGATAGTGTTATGTTAGGGAAACTTCGACCGCCACATTTGCGTCAGATCAAAGTTGAACCGCCGGCCCGCCGCCGCCGCCGCCGCGTTTTCGCGGGAAAGCTAGCGCCAGCGCAAAAAAAGTGTGCACTCATGGCAAATTGACTATTGCCATGTGGCAATAATGTGGCACAATAGCGTCAGAGAAGTAGGGCATCCATCCGAAGGCAGACCAGCCATGGCTCCATCCACATCACAATCGGCAACACAGGGAAAGGCAACGGGGCTGGCCAAGCGCGAGCTATTGTTGAGCCTGGTGACCATCGTCACCCGCCACCTGAGCGAGCATTCGGGTCCGATGATGACGGCGATGGTGGCGGGCATTACCGATGTCAGCAATCCCAGCCTGGACGCGCGCGAAGTCTATTTGCGCATCAAATCGGGCAACCTTCTCAAGGACAACACCTACGCCTTCGTGCACCTGGCCACCGACGCGCTGGAAAAAGCCATGCGTCACGAGCTGGCGCAGCTGGCGCCCGCCGTGGTCGGCCAGGCCCAGCAGGCCGAACAGAGCCTGGCCCTGGTGCCGCTCGAAGAGATGGACCGCAGCGTCGCCTTCGGCGCCATCAGCCGCGCCTTTGAAATCGCCTATTCGGAGCAGATCGCCTCGCTCAACGTGCGCCTTGGCACCTTGCTCGGCGCCGACATCCTGCGCATCAACCAGAATCCCTTCCGTCCCGAAGTGATCCTGATGGCGATCAACGCCGCCTGGTGCGATTTCGAGCCGGACGCCGAAGCCCATCCCCTGATCCTGCCGCTGCTGGTGCCGTCGGTGGTGTTCGATTTCGCCCCGGTCTACGAAGCGCTCAACCTGGCCTTGATGCACAAGGGCGTGGTGCCCGGTTCGGCCGAAGCGCTGCGCGTGCGCAAGAAGGAAAGCGCCGCCAAGGCCAAGGCCGCGCGCGCCGATACCGACGCCGCGCTGGCCGACCAGCTGCGCCAGTTCCTGTCCGGCGCCGAGGCGGCAAACAGCATGCTCGACAACGGCATTCCGCTGATCCCCGATCTGCCCAACCTGCCGCAAGGCCGTGGCGGCTGGCGCCCGAGCGGCGCCGACGGCTTTGCCGTGCCGGAAGGCGCCGATACCGCCATCAATATCCATACCGTACAGCACAGCCACCAGCCGTCCGCGCCCGGCGCGGCGGCCCAGCACGGCCATCAAGCCCAGCACGGCACCACCATCCACCAGGTCCAGCATGGCCATCAGGGAGGGGCTCCGGCCAACGCCACCGCAGCGGCTGGCTTCCTTGGCGGCGCGCTGCAAGCCGGGTCTGCGTTCGCCGGCGCTGCTCAAGCGGGCCAGGCGCATGCCGGCGCCGCGCATCCTGGCGCGATGCACGGCGGCGCGATGCCGGCCGGCGTCGCCCATGCCGGCGCAACCCACGGCGGCGCCATGCAAGCCGGCGGTTTCCAGACCGGCGGTTTTCAGGCCGGCGGTTTTCAGGCCGGCGCGATGCATGGCGGCGCCCAGCCCGGCGGTATCGTCTTGCCGGCCGGCGCCTACCTGCCCGAGAGCCTCGGTCCCTTCGGCTACGGCCCGCAGCGCGAAGCCGGCGTGCCCGCCACTACCGAACAGTTGCTGGCTTTCCTTGGCCAGATGCAAGGGCAGGGCGGTCAGGCGCCGGTTGCCGGCGACGTCCAGCCGCACAATGTGTTCTACCTGCCGCGCCTGAAACAGAGCATGCCCGAAGGCAGCCTGACGCGCGCCGACGAAGGCACCATCGACCTGCTCTCGCGCATTTTCGAGACGGTCCATCTGGACGACCACATTCCGCAGGAAACGCGCGAACTGATCCATCACCTGCAAGTGCCGGTGCTCAAGGCCGCGCTGCAGGACAAGAATTTCTTCTTCCAGGAAGCCCACCCCGCGCGCCGCATGATCGACCTGATGTCGCGCATGGGCTGGGACCAGCGCGGCCCTGACGATCCCCTGTTCCAGGCCATGCAGCGCAGCGTGGAACGGGTGGGCCAGACGGCCGGCAAGGAAGCCGAGGGCGAGGTGTTCGCCGAGGCGGTCGCCGAACTCGAAGCGACCATCCAGGCCGAGGAGAAGGCCGCTGCGGTCGAGATGGCCGCGCCGATCGCCCAGGCCCTCAAGCAGGAAAAAACCATTGCCGCGACCCGCTCGGCGAAAAGCGCGGTGGCGCTGCGCCTGGGCAGCGGCGACCTGGTGCCGGTGGTCGAATCCTTCCTCGAACAGAAATGGACGTCGGTGCTGACGGTCGCCTACGGCGTCGAGGACGACAAGCCGGGCGCCGTCAACAACGCCACCAAGACCATGGACGACCTGATCTGGAGCGTCAAGCCGAAGAGCACCCACGAGCAGCGCCGCGCCCTCATCGCCAAGCTGCCCGGCATGCTCTCGACCCTGAATAAATGGCTCGACATCATCAAGTGGCAGGATGCCGAGCGCCTGCAGTTCTTCGCCGAACTGGCCAAGTGCCACGCCTCGATCGTGCGCGCGCCGATCGAAGTGTCGCCCGAGCGCCAGCTCGAACTGGCCGCCGAGGCCGCCAAGCAGGACGCCCTGCGCCGCATCGAGCGCGAGCAAGCCCTGGCCGCCGCCGAGGAAGCCGAACTCGACCAGGCGACCCAGACTGTCGACGCGCTCGAACGCGGCATGTGGTTCGAATTCACCTTGGCGGGCGGGCAGACCCGTCAGGTCAAGCTTGCATGGATCAGCCCGCTTCGCTCGCTGTTCATTTTCTCCACCGGCGCGCGGCAGGAAGCGTTCTCGATGTCGTCCGAGAAGCTGGCCGAAGCGTACCGCGCCAACACCGTGCGCATGATTCGCCAGAACGGCGTGGTGGCGCGCGCGCTGTCCGAGGCGATGGGCGGCGGCGCCGTCAACGACCCGGAGGGCGGCGCCCCGCTGGCTGCGGCGAGCTGATCGCCTGACGAATTCCTTCAACACCAGTCCTGCTTCACCGGCCGCCCCCGCGGCCGGTTTCACATCCAGCCCGGCACCCGCTGCGGCCTCCGGCCGGCATTGCCAAATTGCCAGCCACTTCGTAAAAGTTCCCGTCGATTTTGCAAACGTCTGTAAAAGGATGAGCCGTTTATTGCCTGGCACAGTATGTTTTGCCCGTTCGTTGCCAGCAAACATTTTCCAAGGAGTCAGACCTTATCGTCGTTGAAAGTGCTTGCCGGCCACGCGGCTGCGCCGACGCCTCGCGCGCAGTGTTTTCTGCATGGAGACGTGACAAGCATGAGATCGACCTTTACCCGCGCCGCCGTCGCTGCCGCGCTGCTGCTGTGCGGCCACGCGCGCGCCGATTGGGCCCAGTCGGGCGACCCGCTGGTGGTGCAGGCGCGCCCGGCGGCCTGGCAAAGCCAGCCGCAAAATCCGCCCGGTTTCACCTGGGCCCGCCATCCGAGCGGCCCCGCCAACTACGAAGTGGAAATCCTCGCCGAGGGCGCCAGCACGCCGACCCGTGTCAGCGTCGAGCGCAACTGGTATCTGCCGTCCAAGCGCCTGGCGGTCGGCAACTACAGCTGGCGCGTGCGCCCGGCCGGCAGCACCGACTGGTCCAGTGCCCGCCCGTTCACCGTCGGCGCCGGCGCCGTCGTCTTCGAAGTGCCCGACAACGCCACCCTGCGCGCGCGCATCCTGGCCAGGCCGCATCCGCGCAGCCTGCCGCCGTCGTTCGCCCCGTTCAGCGCCTGGAACGCCGTCCGCAAGCTCGAACTCGAACCCTACGTCAGCCGCATGGCCAACGAGGTCAAGCTGCAAGCGGGCGCCTTGCCTGCCCTCGGCGACGCCCGCTGGCCGCTGGTGATCGCCTCGCCGCTGACGGCCGCCATGAACGCCCAGCAGACCGACATCCGCAACCGCGTCAACGAGGCCAGCCGCCAGCTCGAAGCGGCCGCCCTCATGTACCGCCTCAAGGGCGAGACGGTCTACCTCGACGAGGCAATCCGCAGGGGCGACCAGCTGGCCGCGCTCAACCCCAACGGCCCGACCAGCTACGACAACCAGGACCAGGCCACGCGCCAGATCGCGCTCTCGCTGATCAAGGCGGTCGACTTCTTGTACGCCAAGCTCGACGCGACCCGCAAGGCGCGCTGGTTGAAGGCCGTCGCCAGCCGCACCGCCGTCATCTACGCCAACCTGGCCGGCGACAACGGCCGCCTCGACGAATACCCTTTCGATTCGCACGCCAACACCAGCCTGGTGTTCCTGGTGCTCATTTCCAGCCTGTCGCTGGGCGACATCGCCGAAGCTCCGGCCTGGTTCGACTTCGCCTTCCGCGCCTACGCCAACAGCCCGTCGCCCTGGAGCGGGCCGGAGGGCGGCTACGCCAATGGCACCGCCTACGCCGAGTACACCGCCGGCTACCTGGTCAGCCTGTGGGACCCGCTCTCGCACGCCACCGGCGTCAATTTCTACGCCAAGCCCTGGTCGCAGGGCCTGGTCGACTTTGCCACCCAGTTCACGCCGCCCGGCGCCCGTTCGCACCTGTTCGGCGACGGTTCCGACACCACGCCCGACACCCGCGTCTTCAACGCCTTCGCCTCGCGCATGGTCTCGCCGCGCGCGGCCTGGTACGTCAAGCACCTGGGCGGCACCGAGGATACCCTGAGCCTGCTCGAGGCGCCGTATCCGCTGCCGGTGCGCGGCACCAGCTACGCCTCGGCGCCGGCCAACTCGGCCTACTATCCCAGCATCGGCTGGGCCGCCATGCACAGCGACATCGCCGCGCCGGGGCGCACCAGCGTCTACTTCAAATCGAGTCCCTATGGCTCGTTCAATCACAGCCATGGCGACCAGAACGGCCTGCTGCTGTCGAACGCCGGCCAGCCGCTGCTGGTGAAGGCCGGCTGGTACGACTGGTACGGCTCGCCGCTGTG
>JBDSTZ010000044.1:0-22241 GCA_039927975.1 Massilia sp.
CGACCAGGACATCGTCGACTTCTACCAGCGCATCGCGCAGGCCACGGCCAAGCGCCAGCTGCTGCTCGATCTGCACAGCGCCTACGTGCCGGACGGCTTGCAGCGGACCTACCCGAACTTCATCACCCAGGAAGGCGTGATGGGCGCGGAGTGGGACAAGATGGGCAAGAAGATCACGCCGCGCCACAACCTGATGCTGCCCTACACGCGCATGCTGGCCGGGCCGATCGACTACACCCCGGGTGGCTTCCGCAACGGCACGCCGGCGACCTTCGCGGTGCGCGCCGAAATGCCGATGACGCAGAGCACGCGCGGCCAGGCGCTGGCGATGTACGTGGTCTACGACAGTCCCTTGCAGATGGTGTCGGACGACCCGGACGCCTATCGCGACGCGGCCGGCTTCGACTTCATCAAGCGGGTGCCGACCGCGTGGGACGAAACGCGTTTCCTGGCGGGCGAGCCGGGACGCGACATCGTGCTGGCGCGGCGCCAGGGCGGCAACTGGTACCTGGGCGCGATGACGGCCGACGACGTCGAAGGCGGGCGCACCGAACAGGTGCCGCTGCGCTTCCTGCCGGCCGGTCGCTACCGCGCCACGGTCTGGGAGGACGGCGCCACCCCCACCGAGCTGCGGCGCACCGAACGCGAGGTGACCGCCGCCGACACGCTCTCGCTGCGCCTCGCGTCGGCGGGCGGCGCCGCCGTTATCCTCGAGCGCATGCCTTGAAGTAAACGGGCAAAGCGCCACAAACCATGGGGGGCAGATCCGACTTTCGCCCACCATGGGGGTCAGATACCGACATTCGCCCATGGGCTCGGCTATTAAGGCATCACGCGAAAGCACGCCCCGGTCCGTCGTGCCGGGGTGCCGTGGCGCTAGCGCGACGCACGTAGGTCACAATCCACCGCGAAATCGCGCTGGCGCTCGCCGTTGTGGTATCGATAAACAATTTCGTATAATATACGTTTGTTATCGATAACTTGCGAGTCATCTCGTCCAACGGCGTCCTCGCTCCGCCTCTCCAGTCCTGTGACATGTCTCCCCACCCTGGCAACCGCACTCGCGCTGCCGGGATGCCGTGGGCCGCCGAGTCAAGGGCGAAGCCTGCCCCGCGCCAGTCACCAAACCACCCCATGAAAATTTATTTTGTCCCCACGCGCAAAATCGCCGTAGGAAATTTCCAGCCCGCTCGTCATCTCGCTTAAGGAAGGGTGAGCAACGCTATGGATGATGATGTTGTCGAGTGGGTGATGTCGAATTTTCTGCCGTTCGAAGCGACGCTGCGGAACATGCTGCGCCGGGTATGCAATGGCCCGGCCGAAATCGACGACGTGATTCAGGAGACCTATTACAAGATTCTGCAAATGAGCAGCATGGACCACGTGCGCGAGCCGAAGGCCTTCCTGGTGCGCATGACCAGAAATATCGTCATCGATCGCATGCGCCGCGACGCCATCGTCAGCATCGAGTCGATGTCGCATCTCGACGACATGGACTTTCCCGATACGGCGCCGTCGCCCGAGCGGGTGGCGCTGGCGCGCGCCGAGCTGCGCTGGGTCATCGGCCTGATCGCCAATCTGCCGGCCCGCTGCAAGGATGTGTTCCGGGCGCGCCGCATCTACGGCCTCTCGCAGATGGAGACCGCCGAAACGCTGGGCATCTCCGAAGGTATCGTTGAAAAGGAAACCATGCGGGGAATGGAGCTCATTTCGGACATGATCGCGCGGATCGGCGCCCAGGATGACCGCAAGCTTGCGATCGTCAAAAATACGTTCACAGTGAAGAAGAGCCATGTCGCCGATCGATAAAGAAGCCCTGGCGTGGGCGCTGCGCCAGGCCGGGCGGCCGCTGAACGAATCCGAACGCGCCGCGTTCGAGAACTGGCGCGCGGCCGATATCCGGCATCAAGGCGCCTTGCTGCGCGCGGTGGCGATCAACCGCGCGCTCGACCAGGCGATGGTGCAGAAAACCCTGCGCCCGCGGCGCGACCGGCTCGCGCTCGAATGGGCCGGCGCCTCATGGAAGCAGGCTTGTTCGCGGCGCGAATTCTTCCTGTATGGCGGCGCGGCGGCGAGCGTCGCTTTTCTCGCGCTGAGCACGATGTTCTCGAAAACGCCGGACCAAGCCGCCTATTCCACCGCGAAGGGCGAGTTCCGCAAGGTGCCGCTGGCCGACAAGTCGGTCGCCAATATCAACAGCGGCAGCCAGGTCGAGGTCCGGCTGACCAGCCAGCAGCGGCATGTGACGCTGAAAAAAGGCGAGGTCTGGTTCGAAGTCGCCAAGGACAAATCCAAGCCGTTCATCGTCGAAGCCGGCGAAGTGCAGGTGCGCGCGGTGGGCACGGCGTTCGGCGTGCGGCGCTATGCCAATGGCGCCGAAGTGCTGGTCACGGAAGGCACGGTCGAAGTGTGGAGCAAGGAAGGCAGCGCGCAAAAGCGCTTGCTGACGGCCGGCGAGCGCGCCTTCGTGGCCGACCGCGCCAGCGACATCGCGGTGGCGCGCCAGCCGCGCGAAGTGGAGAGAAAACTGGCCTGGAGGGAGGGGAAATTGGTCTTCAATAATCAAACCTTGAGCGAGGCAGTGGCCGATTTTAATCGTTACAGTTTGCGCAAGATTGTCATCCTGGATCCGCATTTGGGAAACAAGAAATTGGCGGGTCAATACCAGATCGACGCGCCGGAATCATTTGCCAAGGATGTCGGCGATTTTCTCGATGTGCCAATTGTCATCACCGCCGAGAAAATCACCATCGGCGATCTGCGCGATATTGACGGCAGGATGGGAAATACCGACCGCAGCCGCGGCTAGCCGGCAATTGGCGGCGTGGATGGTGCGCGGATTTTATATTGAAGCAGATATTCAAGAATTAATGAAAATAATGTTTGTAAACCCGTAGGAAAATATTTTGTCGCCCGTCATTCCAATATCGGAGCAATACAGCCCGGAAGCAATAGAGGCGAGTTCAGGAGGAGATGCGCATGATGCCACGACATCATCGCGGTAGCACAGCCGCTATTGTTCTGAGCTTGAGCATTGCCGCTCTGTCTCAGGCCGCCGATACCCATGACACGCGTAAGCATTTTAATATTCCAGCCGGTCCGGCGGCCAATTCGATTACCGAATTCGCCAGGCAGGCGGGGATTAATGTATTGGCTTCCGTCGATAATGTCGCGGGCATCGACACCCCTGAGGTTCGCGGTAATTTTATTGTCTCCGAAGCGTTGGAAACACTGTTGCATGGGACTAGTCTCAGCAGCAGGGTGAATACCAGCGGCGCCGTCTTCATTATGTCGACGGCGAAAAAACAAGCGAGCGACAAATTAAATGACTCAATCAGGGACCAAACAATGACAAGAAATATGATTCCACTGCAGCGGCGTGCCACCTGCTGCGCGGTAATGCTTGCGCTTGGCAATGCGAGCGTGTCGTACGCGCAAGCGGCGAGCGGCGCGGCAGTCGAAGCGGAGAAGAAGGACGAAGTGCAAACCGTGATCGTCACCGGCACCGTCGGGGCGACGGCGGCCAAGGCGGCCAACGTGTCGTTCTCGGTGCTGGACGCCAAGGACCTGGGCAAGTTCACGCCGATGAGCGCGGACGATTATCTGCGCGACATGCCCGGCGTGGTGGTCGAATCGAACGAGGGCGTGGCGCGCAATGAATCGTTCACGCGCGGCATGACCATCGGCACCGGCAGTCCCACTTCCGGCAACTTCTGGACCTCCATCCTGGAAGACGGCCTGCCGGTGGTGCCGGTCAAGTTCAATAATTTCCAGGACAGTAACTTCTACCGTGCCGACATCAGCACCAGCCGCGTTGAATCCGTGCGCGGCGGCTCCACCGGCACCTCTGTGGCCTCGTCGGCGGGCGGCGTGTTCAACTTCATGAGCGGCGCCATCAAGCCCGGCTCGGCGATCCAGACGCGGATCGGCGTGGAGGGCGAGCACAAGCACATCTCGTGGAAGCAGGTCGATGGCTACCACGGCTGGCAAAACGAGGCCGGCGACCTGCGCGCCAGCATTTCGGGCTTCGAGCGCACCTCGACCGGCGCGGTCGATCCGGGCTATCCGCTCAACCTTGGCGGACAAGTCAAGCTGCGGGTCGAGAAGAACTACGAGACGGCCGGCGGCGGCAGTGGCCGCCTCAGCCTCACACTCAAGCACCTGGAAGACAGCAATTCCTGGAATGGCCAATTCACCACCCCGGTCTACGGCTACATGGACCCCGTTGCCGTGCCCGGCTTTGTCGGTCCGGATTTGTTCATGCACGGCAGCGAGCACACGGTGCGCACCGACGCCGTCGATGGCCCGGGCAGCACCCGCTTCCACGACCCGAAGAATGGCGCCACCTACAAGCAGGACGCGATCTGGCTGAAATGGGATCATGACACCGCCGGCCGCTGGAGCTTCAATTCGGCGATCAAGGCGCAGGACAGCCTGGCCCTCGTGCAGCAGGGTTTCGCCGGCACCAGCCCGACCTCGCTGTGGGATGTCGCCACCTTCCAGAACGCCTACGTCGTCAATCAGGGCACCGGCGCGACGGTCACGTCCAACCTGAACCGTTTGCCGGGTTATTACGAGCTCTACGATCTGGACGGTGGCACCGTGCGGGCCAGGGTCAACAACAACGTCGGCACCGCCAGCGGCGTCAATTACCGCACCGGCAAGGCGTGCCCGGCCGGCACCGCCACGTCGCCGGCCCAGTGCGTCACCTACACCAATCTGCCGAACGCCAACTATGACCTGGCGGGCGGGCTGGTCAACGGCATCCTGGTCCCGCAAAACAACAGCGTCTCCAATCAGGACGTGGTGGCGCAATCGGGTTCGAATTTCGGCACGCGCGGCTCGCGCGACCTGATGCTCAGTTTCATGACGACCTATCGCGGCGACAATTTCAGGCTGCAGGCCGGCGTCTTCGCCGTGCAGGCCGACCAGAGCTGGGACACCTACTTCAACGGCCGCGGCCTGACGCCGTTCGCCTCCGGCCAGGAAACCAACCTCGGGGTGCGCTATGTGACGGCGGCCGGCACCTACCAGCTGAGCGACGAGGGCGGCTGGGCCCACGTGGGCGGCGGCAACACCGACGGCGCCACGCGCTTCATCTGGCGCTCGCGCCAGCGCGACATCCAGCCGATGCTGGGCGCCTCATGGTCGCCCGGCAAGTGGGACATGAACGCCAGCTACAAGGGCACTTACACCATCGCCCACACCCACGCGATTCCGCTGGTGACGGTGCCGGAAGCGACCAGCGCCACCTCGCGCAGCTACGGCGGGCTGGACGGCAATCCGCTGACCTGGTACGACAACCAGCCATACATGCGCGCCACGCCGGTCGACGCCAGCAAGCATGTGTACCTCAAGAACTACAGCGCGTCCGTCGGCTACAACCTCACGCCCAAGGACAAGGTCTACTACCGCCACAGCAAGGCCGGCAATAATATTTCCGGCATCGTTTCGCGCTACGGCGACCAATTTGGCGCCGACAACCGGCCCTTGTTCCCGCAAGCCGACCTGAGCCAGGACGAGGTCGCCTGGGTGTTCGGTCACGGCCCGATCAGCGGCCAGCTGACCTACTACCGCACCGAATTATTGTTGTGGCAGCAGCAGACGCCGCTCGACGTCGATGGCAGCTCGTATGTCGTCGAATACCTCGACCATTACGTGACCAAGGGACTCGAAGCGTCGGCCACCTGGCGCGTCACGCCGAGCCTGAGCTGGCGCACCGCCTTCCTGTATTCGAAGGGCCATGCGATCGCGGTCAACAAGTTCAGCGCGGGCGCCAACGGGCCGCAGGACGACACCCTGACCGTTACCAGCGGCAATATGTCGAGAACGCCGCCGTACGTGCTGTCGAACACGATCTCGTATGAACTGGGCGACTTCCAGTTCAACCTGCGCCACCGCTACATGTCCAAGCGCTACCGCGCGGTATCCGAAGACTTGAACGTGCTGCCGCCACAGAAGAATACCGATCTGTCGATCCAGTACGTCGGCATCGACAAGGTGCGCATCGGCTTCGAGATTCGCAACCTGATGAACGACAAGTACATCAGCAACTACGGCACCTTGCTGCCGGGCGTGACCGGCGTCGGCTTCGTCGACATCCTGCAGCAATTGCCGAACTCGGCCGGCTATTCGGCGATCAATCCGCCGCGTTCGTTCTGGCTCACGGCGCGTGTCGACTTTTAAGCGCCCGGGCCGGCTGAGGGCCGGCTCCTATCACGATCCTCTGCGCATCGGTGTTTGAAGCTTATGCGTATTTGCACTCCTTGCCCTTCCGGGAGGAGTGCTTTTTTTCGTGCCATCGGCCGCATGTCTCGATGCCGTCGGCCTCGGCATGCTGGTTCAAACGTGCGATCCCTTGATCGACAAGATGGACCTGCGCGAGCGCCAGACGCATTAAGCAGGCTGTGCGAGAACATTGAGTGCGCGCTCGCGGCGATGCCCGATCACGCCCAATTCGTTCAGATGCAAGTTGCTGGCCCGCCGATGGCCGGGCCCCGCTTGAGGTTCGATGGGGCCAGCGCCGCCGCCACGCGCATCTCCGCCCTGACGTGGGCGATGAACGCGGTGAAGGCACCGGCATCGAGCAGGTGGGCTTAAAACTTGTTTCCTCCCCAGCGGTGCGGCGTGCCGCACGCTCGGGCAGGCGGCCGACGTCCTAGTTCTTGAGACCGCCGGCCACCCGCAGTTCCGCGACGGCTGGAGCGCCGTTCCCTTCGGCGCGCACGCTCAGACGCACCTTGCGACCGGTCACCGCTTCGGTGGGCAATTCGAACCTGGCGTTCGGGTAGTCGGCCATCGGCAAGTCGGTCAGCACGCGCCAGGCGCCGTCGGTGCCTTCCACTTCGGCCCGCAGCGCATACCTGCCGGGCGCGCGCAATGCGATGTCCAGCCGGCGCACCGTGACAATCCTCTCCAGATCGATCAGGACCCAGGGCGCGCGGTCGTCCTCAGCCGGCGTCCAGTAACTCGCCGCATCGCCGTCGTTGACCAGGCGCGCGCTGTGCTTCGGCGCAGAGGAGCTGGCGCCGGTCGGATTGTCGGCGCCGAAGATCTGCTCCTGGCTGAACGGCGACGCCGGCGACGTGGCGGCGATATACGGGCGCTCGGGCGCCAGCGGCGTGACGCCGGGCACGAAGCCGGGGCCGTGGCGGGTGGCGATGTCCAGCGTGCCATCGCGCAGGCCGGGCGAGCTGGCGCGCAGGCGGCTGACACCGGCCTGCCAGCTGCGCATGGCGATGGCCGCCTGGCCGTCGCGGATCGGAATGTCGGTGCCAGGGGCGAAGTCGATCTGGCGGCCGGTCGGCAATTCGCCCGGTCCGGACTCGATGCGCAGCCGCACCGGCGGGCTGTTGCTCAGTGCCTGTCCCTGGGCGTCGACCACGGTGACCACCACTTGCACATCGTCGGTGCCGTCGGCCGATTCAATCGCCGGCGCGCTGGCGGAGAGGCGCAGCGCGGCGGCCTGGCCGGCCTTCGGCCAGACCGGCGGGGCGATGCCGCGATAGGCGTTGCGGTACCAGTACCAGCTGCGCTTGGGCAGGCGCGCGTAATCGATCATGCCCATCGAGCCGAACGCGCGGCCGGCGATGGTGCCGTGGTCGAAGCCGGCCCACACCGCTTCGCCGGCGCGCCACGGCTGGCGCCAGGTCGCCGGCTGGCCGGGCAGCGCGCCGGGCGTGCGTTCGAGGTCGCCCCAGCCAGGCTCGTAGTTGCCGGGCCGGTCGGCGATGGTCGAGCCGTATTCGGCCACGAAGCTGGGCACCCCCGGGTTGGGGAACAGCACGGCGCCGTCGCCGTTGTAGCCGGCAATGTCGCCGATATGGTCGAGCGCGCCGCGCTGGGCGCCGCTGACGGCGGCCGGGCGCGAGGGGTCGAGCCGGTGCGACAAGTCCACCATTTCCTTGAGCAGGCCGCGCGCCGCCGGCAAGGACTCGGGGCTGGTGAAGAACACCTCGTTGCACATGCTCCAGGCGATGATGGAGGGATGATTGCGGAAAATCCGGATCATCTCGCCCAGCTGCCGCTTGACGCTGGCGTCGAAGGGCACGCGCTCGGCCGGATCGGCCGGATAGGCGGCGCCGCCCCAGGTATGCTGGATGGGACCCGTGCCCCACAAGGGCACCTCGGACAAGAACATCAGGCCGAGCCGGTCGGTGGCGGTGGCGAAGTGCGGATCGTGCGGGTAGTGCGAACCGCGGATGAAGTCCATGCCGGTCTGCTTGATCAGGGCGACATCGCGCTCGATGGCGCGGTTGCTCACCGCGTCGCCCCAGCCGGCCTGGTCCTGGTGCACGTTCGCCCCCCGGAAGTAGCGATGCTGGCCGTTGAGGAAGAAGCCCTGGTCGGCCGTCCAGGCGATCCAGCGAAAGCCGAACTCGGTGTCGTAGCGGTCGCGCAGGTGGCCGTCGCTGCGCAGGCGCGTTTGCGCGCGGTACAACCGCGGCGTCTCGGGCGACCACAGGGCGGGGCGGGCAATCCAGCCCGACTGCTGGCGCGCCGTCGCGGTGTGGCCGGCGGCCACGCGCACACGCGCCGGCGGCAGGCTGGCCACCTTGCGCCCGCGCGCGTCGACGAGGTCGGTGCTCACTTCGACCTCCGTATCGTTCGGGCCGTCGTTGCGCACTTCAGTCTCCAGCGCGACCTGGCCGCGCTCGGCCGACAGTTTGGGGGTGGTCAGATAGCTGCCGGTCCAGGGCACGTGTACGGCGTCGGTCTGCACCAGCCAGACGTCGCGGTACAAGCCGCCGCTGAAGACATGCTCGCCGGCGCGCGGCGCCAGCGTTGGATCCCACTTGTTATTGACCCGCACCGCGATGGTGTTGGCGCCGGCGTGCAGGGCGCCGCTGAGATTGACGGGGAAGCCGGTGTAACCGCCGCGATGGCGGGCCAGCGCGACCCCATTGACGAAGATTTCGGCGTCCTGGAACGCGCCCTCGAATTCCAGATGGACCTGGCGACCCGGGTCGAGCCGGTCGAGTGTCAGGGTCTTGCGGTACCAGCCGTAGCCGACATAGAACGAGGCCGACTGGAAGTACGGGATGCTGAAGCTGTGTGGCAGGCCGACCGGCTGCCACTTGGTGTCGTCGAAGTCGGGCCGTTCCGCGCCGCTCGCGTCGCCGAGGTAAAAGCGCCAGTTGGCGTTGAAGTTCTGGCGCAGGCGCGGCGAGGTGGTCTGCGATGCCGTGGCGTGCGCGATCGCCGGCTCGGCGGCCAAGGCCGACGGGCCGGTCAATGGCAAACCGAGGATGAGGGCGGCCAACAGCCGGCGGCCAAACCGCGGGGAAAGAAGGGGAAGAGTCATCGAAATGCGAGGCGCGGATCAACGCGCTCAAAAAGGGGTAGGGCGAACAAGCGGCGAATGTCTAATATATATTAAGTACATTCGCGTGGCAAGCTGCCGAGACCCGATGTGAGCCCATCGAAGCGGGCGCCATGCATGGTTCGCGCGGCGGCCCGGTCTCCATGTTCAGAACTTGTAGTTCGCCCCCAGCACGTACGACCGTCCCGATTTACCGTACAGCAGCGTGTCGTCGCGCTCGGTGTCCTTGCCGTAGCGCAGCGGCTCGTCGGTCAGGTTCTGCGCTTCGAACGACAGGCGCAACTGTGGCGTGACGTTGTACGACATCGACAGCCCGACCCTGGTCGACGGGTCGGCAAACGAATGGTCGCTGCCGTTGGCGTTGCGCAGCACGTCGCGGATGAAGCTCGAACGGTGGGTCGCCGACACCCGCGCGCTGAACTTCTTGTCCTCGTAATAGACCGTCAGGTTGTAGGCGTTTGGCGACAGGCCGATGAAATTCGCTTCCTCGGTCAGTTGCTCGTTGGCCGCCGTGCGCGGATTGTCCACCCGCGTGATGTAGGTGATCTTCGACTTCACCCGCGTGTAATTGGCCAGCGCGCCGAAGTTGCTCCACGCGCCCGGCAAGAAGGTGAACGGCACCTGCCAATTGAGTTCCATGCCGTCGAGCGGACCGCCCCTGGTGTTGACCATGCGGCTCACGCTGACCTGGGTGTCGGGCTGGATCTGGCAGGCCGGCGTGCCGCCGGTGATCGAGCAGCCGGTGGCGGTCAGGTAGGAGTTCGACAGGCCGGTCTCGGTGTACGTCATCAGCTCGTTGGTGCGCTGGATGAAGGTCTTGATATTCTTGTGGAAGACGCCCACCGAGACCATGGCGTTTTTGGCGTAGTACCACTCGGCTTGCAGGTCGTAGGTATCGGCGCGGATCGGGTCAAGCGTCGGATTGCCGACCGAGACCGACTGGCCGGTCAGGTTGATCGAGGCCGACGGCGACAGGTCGACATATTCGGCGCGCGAGAGCGTCTTGCCAGCCGAGAAGCGCACCAGCAAATCCTTCGGCAGCGTCGCCGTGATATTAAACGCCGGCAGCCAGTCGCGGTAGGAATGCTCGACCACGCGCGGCACCAGCTGGCCGGCGGGGTCTTTGATCAGCTGCATGGCCGTGGTGGTGGTGTTCGCGCCGCGCACGCCCGCGTTGCCGCGCAGGGGGACGCCCCAAGCGTTGAATTTGAAGTCGCCCGACAGGTACAGCGCGTCGATGCTTTCGTCCACTTGGCGCTTGACCTGGTTGGCCAGCACGTAGGCCGACAGGGGCACCGCGTCGCAATGGCATTCGATGTTGTACACGGCGAGGAATTTGTCCATGTCGACCGCCGCCCACGAGGTGGGCACGCCGCCATTCAACCCGCTGCCGAAGCCCGACAATTGGCGCGTCAGGCTGGCCAGCGAAACGCCGGCCGGCAGCGGCGCGGTCGGAATGCCGCCCGAGGCGACCTCGTAATTGAACCAGCTGTTGCGGCGCGCCGACAGGCCGGTGCGCACGGTGAAGTGGTCGTTGACCTGATAACTGAGGTTGACGGCGTTGGTTTTCAGCCGGTTCGACGTGAGCAGATACCGGCCGACGAAGTTGCCGTGCACGGTGCCATCCGCGCCTTGCGGACCGAACGAGAAATTGGCCGGATTCGTCACGTCCATGCCGTAGTTCAGAGCCGGCACGCCGCCGTTCGCGAAGTCCCAGCTAAAGCCGTTGACGTTCGGCGCGTCGATCTGCACGGTGGTGCGGTGCGGGTTGTTCAGGCGCGAATCGGACACGCCGACCATCACGTCGACCGACAGGCGGTCGCTGAAGTCGTGTTTGGCCGACAGCACGCCTTGCTTGAACAGGGTGGAGTACTCGTCGACCAGCGCTTCGCTGCGGATGTCGACGCCGTTGAATTTTCCATACACCCAGCTGCCGTTGGCGTCGAAGCGGGCGTCCATGATCGAGGTCTGGCCCTTGCCGTTTTCAACCATGTCGCGGCCGAAGGAGATGGCCTGGATGTAGTTGTCGTAGCGCTTGTTGTTGTAGCGCCCGCCCATCAGGTCGAGATTGAATTCGGTGGCGCGGTCGGGGCGCCATTGCAGGGTGCCGGTGATGCCGGTACGGTCGTACTCGGTCTGCGAGCGGCGATAGCGTGGAATGCGCGGATGGAAAGCGCCCGAGCCGCCCGGCGGGGCCGCCACCGTGCCGCCGAAATCGTCCTTCATGCCCATGATCTGATTGTAGATCGCCAGGTTGCCCGAGCGCGGCACGCCGAAGCCGCAGTTCTGCGCGTCGATGCCCTTGGTGGCGTTGGTGGCCGGGTACTGCGCAGCGCCAATCGGCGAACAGAAGCCGCCGTTGACGGAGGCAGCCACGATGTCGACCGCCTCGTAGCCTTCCTCGATGGCGTTGCGGCTCGCGTAGGCCACCGACACCAGCGCGCCGACCTTGCCGATCGGCGTGTCCCAGCGGTTCGAGAACAAGGCGGTCAGGCGCGGCTCGGTCTTCTTCGAGACGGTGTTGTAGAGGCCCTGTGCGCCGATGCTGGCGGTGCGGCCCTTGAAGTCGAATGGACGTGCGGTGCGCAGGTCGACCGTGGCGCCCAGCGAACCTTCCTCGACGCCGGCCTCGGAGGTTTTGCGCACCGCCAGGCTGTTGAACAGTTCAGCCGAGAAGACGCTGAAGTCGAAGGCGCGGCCGCGGTTGGTGCTGCCGTTGATGTCCGAGGCGCCGGTCGCGGTGGTGCCCTCGATGCCGTTGATGCGCACCCGGGTAAAGCCGGCGTTCAGGCCGCGCACCGTGATCTGTTTGCCCTCGCCGCCATCGCCCTGCGCGACCGACACGCCCGGCACACGCTGCATCGATTCGGCCAGGTTCGCGTCGGGGAACTTGGAAATGTCCTCGGCCTTGATGATGTCGATGATACCGTCCGAGTTCTTCTTGATGTTGAGCGCGTTGTTCAGGCTTTCGCGAAAGCCGCTGACCACGACCGTGTTCTCTGCGGGGACGTCCGGCGTCGCGTTCTGGGCCTGGGCCTGGGCTTGCGCCTGCGTTGCGACGACCAGCGCCATAGCGGCCAGTGCGATCAGCCGCAGCCGGGTGGATGGAAGGTCTGTGTGGGCGCGTCTGCTTCGTGTCATGCGGTGCTCCTTGTGTTTTTTTAATTCGTTGAATGATCAGGCGCCGGCTCTCTGACCGGCTGCTACTGTTTGGGATCGGGCTGTGTGGGTTTCGGCGCCGCCGGGTCGTAGGCGAGGGCGCGGGTAGCGGCCATCTCCCGCGCATGCCGCGCCTTTTCCTCGTCACCGAGTACCGTCTTCGGAGCAATCGGCTGTGGCGTGGTGGCGAGGATGGTGGCCTCGTCGTCGCGCGCGAGGGCGGGTTCGGGCAACGGTTTTGCAGGGCCATGCAGGTCCATTACTTCCAGACCGGCCAGCAGGTAAGCGCCGGTGGCGTAGGGTCCGACGTCCTCAGGCCGGGTCGCGACGGGGCGGTCGCCCGTTTTCTGCGCTGCGCCGATCAGTCCATTCGGCAGCACGTGGCGATTGAGCGCCGCCCAGCCCTTGGTGACGGCGGCCTGATAGCGCTGGCGATCCAGCAGACCGTGATTGATCCCCCATGCCAGTGCATAGACAAAGAAGGCGGAGCCCGACGTTTCGGCTTCGGGGAAGCGCGCCGGGTCATTCAGATCGGCGCGCCACAGGCCGTCGGCCTGCTGCAGTTCGATCACGCGGCTGGCCATTTTCTGGAAGATGCCGGTGTAGAAGGCACGGCCTGCAAAGCCGGCCGGCATGGCCTCCAGCGTGCGTGCAAGCCCGCCCATGACCCAGCCGTTGCCGCGTGCCCAGTAGATCGGCTTGCCGCCGGCGCCCAGATGGTCCTGGTCCTTGAAGCGCTCGTCGCGCAGAAACAGGCGATCCTGCCCGACCCACAAACGCGCGGCGGTGCGGCGCCATTCCCTGTCCATCGCGCGGAGATATTTCAGATCGCCCGTCAGCGCCGATTGACGCGCCAGCACCGGCGGCGCCATGAACAAGGCGTCGCACCACCACCAAATCAGGGCGGTGCTTTCCTGCTCGCGGTTCAGGTGCGGCAGCATGAAGTCGAGCCGCTGTTGCAGCGGCATGAGCACGCCTTGCTGGCGGCGGCGGGCGTACAGTTCCTGATACAGGTCGCCAATCGCTACCTCGTCGGCATTGAGCAGCAGCCGGTCGGCGCGGGCGCCGCGCAGGGCGTAGTTGTAATGCTCGGCGGTGGCGGTGAGAAAGCGCAGCGTGCGCGGATCGGCCGAGACGCGTGCCAGGCGCGCGGCGCCGACATAAAAGGTGGCGGCCACCCAGTTGGACGAAATCTCGGACAGGTTCGAGCCGGTCGACAGCTGGATCGGCTGGCGGCTCATGTCGGCGATCTGCGCAGCCGCGACGTATTCAAGCGTTGCCAGGACGGCGCCGCGCGAGGGCAGCGCGTCCGGTGCGAAGCGGGTCTCCGGCCGGGGTGGCGGGACCAGCCAGGCGGCCTCGATGCCGGCTACCGGCGCGATGCCAACGGGCGCCTCGGCGGCGGATGCGGCCAGGGCGGATGCCATCAGACCGGCGACGCAGAACCACATGGCACGCCGGGGTGGCGCCAAGGTCACGGCGCCGTGTACTGAAAATAATCGAATTGCCATCTGCTTGTTATCGGATCGGGGTGCGGTGCTTGTTCGGTCGGCGCGGCGGGCAGGCCGGCGGTGCTTTCATCGGGCCGGAGCGAGGAATCCACGCCATCCTTTCCGGGCTGGCCGGCGCTGTCCTTCGCATCTGCTTCGCTGAGGGGCGCACCGGGGACTGGCATCGCGTCATCGGCAACGCCGCCACCTGGTTCGCCATCTGCGCCGGCAGGCCGGTTCACTTGGCCGCACCGCCAGACTTCGCGCCGGGGGCTTGCCCAACCTTGCGCTGCATGCTGTCGTAGGCATCGATCGCCTTCTGCGGCGCCGCGTTCCACCAGGAGTAGCCGTTGCGGCGTCCTTTGGAGATGTTGTTGACGTCATCCTGGATCGACTTGTCCCAGTCGCCGAAGATCGGCTTGCCGGTCTGGATGTCGTAGTTGCGCGACCAGATCGGTCCGGCGCCCGGCTTGTCGACCAGCTTGCGGCCTTCCTCGTCGCTGACCTTGGAAAACGCCTTGCCGTAGACCGCGTGCGCCTTCAGCCAGCTGACACCAGCGTCGATGGCGGCCTTGATTTCCGGCGTCTGGTGCGGCTGGCGAATCAGGAACTGCAAGACCTCGGCGCTTTCCGCGCTGGCCAGCGAGCGCATCTCGTAGTTACGCGCCGAAATCGGCTTGAGGGTCAGCGCGTCGACCTGCTGCGGCCAAATGGTCTTCTTGCCGTCCACGACCACCTGGGCGTCGAGGATGGGGCGGATGGCGCGCGCGCTGGCTGCGCCGGCCGCCTGGCGCATGTCCTGCGGCGCGAAGGCGAAGGCGGGGTGCCCCTCGGCGATGTCTTGCAGGATCATGCAGGCTTCGGCCACGGCGTTGTCGTTGAAGGTGATCCCGTCGTGGAAGCCGCCTTCGAGCGGGTAGTTTTGCGGCCAGCCGCCATTCGGATACTGCGCCATCAACAGGTACTTCACGGCCTTGACGATGCTGGCGCGGTAGGCATCGCCTTCCTTGCCGGGCAACTGCGCCTGCACGCGCCCGAGGAAGCGCATCTCGGTGGTGGTCGCGCCATTGTCGAGCGTGCCGACGAAGGTCCAGTAGCGGTCGTGCGGAGCGTCGAAACTGCCGGTGCCGATCTCCATCGTCTCGGCATTGTTAGCGTAGCGCTGGCCACGCAGGCGCGGCGGTTTGGTGCGGTCCTGGTTCTTGCTCCAGCCGCCCGACGGCGTCTGGAAACTGACGATCGTGTCGGCCATGGCGCGCGCTTCGGCCGAGCCGTACCAGGCGGCCTCCTTGTTGAGTGCCATCTTGCCGCTGCCGGCCACTGGCGGCGCCGGCGGCGTTTCGCCCGCCTGGAGTTCGGCGGCCAGGGTGGCGCGGTCGAATTGCTCCTGCTTGAACGAGCGGGCGATATACTCGGCCCACGCGGCGCGCTGGGCGACTGGCAGTTCGGCGAGGCGCGCCGCGCTCACTTTCGTGGCGGGAGTGTTGGCGCCAATGACGGCGGACATCGCCGGTGCGGTCAGCGCGAGCCACATGGCGCTGCTCAGGCCCATTTTTCTGGATAATTTCAACCCGGTCTCCATTCGTTTAATGTTGTCGGGACTGTGCCGTCCCATTAGCTAAAGACGATCGAGGCCGCCGTCTTCCTCAAACAAAAATGAGTGAGCGCGGCAAACGCGCAAAAATGTGATTTGTTTCGCGCGCCTGGCGTATAAACCTTCACATGCCGTCGCCGCGCGTGGTTGAATTACCGGCTCCGACTCCCCCGAAGATGGAAGGCTTGACGTCATGGTTCCAATTCAAATTTCCCGCCGCCGCCTGATGCTTGCCACCGCTGCGGCGGGCGTGGCCCTGGCGCTGCCGGCGGCCGGCGCCGCCGAGCGACTGGCGCGTGGCGAGCGTATCGACCGCAAGGCGCTGGTGAGGCGCCACAACCCGCTGCTGACGGCCGTCGATCCATCGGCGCCGCTCATGCTGGGCAACGGGAATATCGGCTTCACGGCGGACATCACCGGCCTGCAAACCTTCACTGAACCGTACAGCAAGATCGCGCCGCTGCTGACCGAGGCGCAGTGGGCCTGGCACAGCTTCCCCAATCCGCAAGGCTTGACGGTGCAGGGCACCCAGGTCGAGGTCGAGGTGCGCGGACACACCCGCCGCTACGGCTACATCAAGGAATGGGCCGACGCGGCCAAGAACCCGGCGGTGGCGTGGATTCGCGAGAATCCGCACCGCTTCTCGCTGGGCCGCCTGGCGCTGGACCTGCGCGCCAAAGACGGCTCGCCAGCACGCTTTGCCGACATCGCCGATGCACACCAGGCGCTCGACCTGTGGACCGGCACCCTGACCAGCAGTTTCGTCTACGACGGCGAGCCAGTGACCGTGGTCACGCGCGTGCTGCCGGACCAGGACACGGTGATGGCCGAGGTGACGTCAAGGCTGGTGGCGCAGGGCCGGCTGAGCGTTGTGGTGCGCTATCCGGGCGTCTCGCGCAACCTCAATCCCGACCCGTCGGACTGGACCAACCCGGACGCCCACAGCACCACTGAACTGTCGCGCAAGGCGGGCGAGCTTCGCCTGAAACGCCAGATCGACACCACAACTTACCATGCGGCCATCGGCGCGCCAGGGGCGGTGATCGAGAAGCCGGGACCGCACACTTACCGGATCGGCAGCAACGCCAGGACATTGACTGTGATGGCCCAGTTTTCATCGTCACCCGGCGCGGCCCTGCCTACACCGGCGGCGGCCAAGACGGCCACCGAACGCCACTGGATCGGCTACTGGTCGAACGGCGGCATGGTCGATTTCGCGGGTTCGCTCGACCCGCGCGCTAACGAGCTTGAGCGCCGCGTCGTCCTGTCGCAGTATCTGATGGCGGTGAACGCCGCCGGCAGCTTCGCGCCGCAGGAGGAGGGCCTGTTCTCGAACAGCTGGAACGGCAAGTCGCATCTGGAGATGCACCCCTGGCACAGTGCGCACTTCGCCCTGTGGGGCCGCCCGCAGCTGCTGGAAAAAAGCCTGGGCTGGTATGTCGGCTTTCTGCCAAAGGCGAAGGCGCGCGCGAAGGAGCAGGGCGTTCAAGGCGCCTGGTGGCCAAAGATGATCGGCCCCGATGGCGTCGACAGCCCGTCCAAGGTCTCGCCCTTCATCCTGTGGCAGCAGCCGCACCCGATCTACATGAGCGAGCTGTTGTACCGGGCCGGCGGCGGCGCGCGCGTGCTGAGCGCCTACGCCGAACTGGTCGAGGAAAGCGCCGCGCTGCTGGCGTCGATCGTCTACCTCGATGAGCAGACTGGCAAGATGCGCCTGGGCCCGCCCATCATCCCGGTGCAGGAGAATTTCGACCCCATGGCTACTTTCGACCCGGCCTTCGAGCTGGCCTACTACCGCTGGGGCATCGAGACCGCGCAGCTCTGGCGCGAGCGCGCCGGCAAGGACCGCCGCGCCGACTGGGACGCGGTGCTGGCCAAGTGGCCCGCGCTGCCGCAGAAGGACGGGCTGTACCTGCCGGTGCGCTCCGAGCCGGACTTCTGGAACAAGGCGGCCGGCGCCTGCAAGTCGAATGCGCTCGACGAGAGCTGCCAGAACCGCGACCACATGTCCTTCCTGATGCCGCTCGGCTGGCTGCCTGGCCACGACATCGACAAGGCGGCCATGCGGCGCACTTTTGATCGCATGAAGCGCGACTGGGATTTGCGCCAGACCTGGGGCTGGGACTACCCGATGATGGCCATGACGGCGACGCGCCTGAACGCGCCGGAGGAAGCCATCGACTGGCTGTTCTTCGACGCGCGCAACAACAAGTTCGGGTCAAGCGGCATGACGCCCCGCGTGCACCTGGACGCGCATGCGGCGGCCTTCGTGCCGACGGCTACCGGTGCGGGCGCGGCGAAGCAATCCGGCGCCGGCCCCGACGGCCCGGGCTACCAGCGCGCGGCGGAAACCTATTTTCCATCGAACGGCGCGCTGCTGCTGGCGGTCGCGTTGATGGCGGGTGGATGGGATGGACAGCGCGGTTCCAGGTTTCCGAAGGCGGGCTGGAAGGTGAAGGTGGAAGGCATCCTGCCTTCGCTCTGAACGAACGCAAGCAAAAAGGCCATGCGCCGCCGATGTGGCGCATGGCCTTTTGAGAAATGGCAAAGGGGGCATGTTCATGCCCCCTCGTCGTTTTGCTTACATCGTGCGGAAATTCACCCCCACCATAACGCGCCGGCCCACATAGGAATAGTCCAGCAGGTTAGGCGTGCCATCGGCGAACGGCGTGTACGGTCCCTGGCTGTTGGAGTTCGTCGCGTTGCCCAGGTTGCGGCCCTCGATGAACACTTCCACGTTCGGATTGAACTTGTACGAGATCTTGCCGTCGACAAAACGGGTGGCGTCCTTGAAGTTCGGCGAACCCGGGTTGTACGGTGGGCCCAGACGGCCGCCACCCACGTTCGGATAGTTAAGCATGCTCGTCGAATTGCCGCAGGCTGCGATGCACTTGAAACTCGACGCCACCGCCTGCAGGGCCAGGCGCGCCGACAGCCTTCCATCGTCATACCAGATCGCCGCGTTGTAGGTGTACTTCGACTCGTTCTGCGGCGGCAGCGGGTTGCCGGTCAACAGGTCCACCACGTTGAGGTTGCTCGTCGCCGAGTGCATCTTGCTGTAGTTGGCGTCGAAGCCGGTGTAGCGGAACAGCCACGGCAGGAAGGTGAACGCGGTCTTGGTACTGAACTCGACGCCGCGGCGGCCGGTAGTGGCGCCGTTCATCCAGGTCGAGTAGTCGAACAGCAGTTCGTTAAGCGGCTGGCCGGTCGCAGGGTCGACCAGGTCAGTGTTGGCGAACAGCGCCGAACGCGGCGCGGCCTGGGTGATCGCGCCACCGACCTTGCCGTCCTGGCGGAAGCCGGCGATGGTGAACATCGTGTCCTTGTTCGGATAGTACTCGACCGACAGGTTCTGGTTCAGATTGCGCTGCGCCTTGAGGGCCGGATTGCCGACCGTGCTGGTGCAGCGCGTGGCGTCGTCGTCGTTCTCCAGGGCCAGCCGTTCGTCGTAAGTGCAGGAGCCCGACGCGAGCAGGCGCGCCACCGGCGGCCGCGCCACGGTCTTCGCGGCGCTGTAACGCAGCACAAGCTTGTCGGGCACCAGCCAGGTCGCCAGGTTCAGGCTTGGCAGCACGTCGGCGGTGGTGGCGTCGGTCTGGGTGAATTGCTGCACCGAGGTCTTGACGAAGCCGGCCGGCTCGTCGCGCAGATCCTTGTTGTAGGCGTCGGTAACGTTGATCGAGGTGAACGACATGCGGCCGGTGCCGTGGATCTTGGTGCGCACGTAACGCACACCCACATTGCCTTCCAGTTCGAAACCGAACGGCAGCGCGCGGCTGGTGAACGGCACGTGGTCGAGACCGAAGTCGCCCATCACGTAGAACGACTCGGTGCGCTCGGTCAGGTGCTGGAACGGCTGGTCGTAGACCTTGCCGTCGTTGGCCGTGCATTGTTTGACGCAGTCGAAATTCGCGTTCGGGATCTTGAGCATCGAAAAGATCTTTTCGACGTCGATCTGGGTCCAGTTGTCGATCAGGCCGTCGGGACGGTCGCTGGCGCCATTGAAGAAACGGGTCGGCGTCGCCTGCATCGTCATGGTCTGCTTGAGCAGATCGGCGAACTGCGCCATCGTCATGACGGCCGAGCCGTCGAAGGATTGGCGGATGTCGGCTTTTGGAATCCAGCCGAACACGCAGGCGTTGCCGCCTGGTCCCAGCGAACCTGGCGTGTCGGCGCAGCCGAACAGGGTGCTGCGCAGGGTCGGCGAGGGCAGGGTGATCGGCGCGACGAAGCCCGGCTTGCCGTACGAGCCGATCGGGTCGCGCAGGTTGTAGCCCGAGTTGTTGAGGGTCCAAGTGTTGCTGACCGTGTCGCGCAGGTTGAAGCCGCTCTTGAAGCGCTTAAACAGGGGGAACCCGTCGGGCGTCTTCCAGGTGACGTCCAGCTTGGCGGTGCGCTCGCCGGTGTCGCGGATCTGCGGCTCCCACGTCACGTTGGGCGAAGAAGTGACGGCGTTTTGCTGCGCCACGCTGTAGGCGGGAAGGGTCGCCGTCAGATACTGGTTCGGCGTGACGGCGCCGGCGGCGCTGCGCGGATACAGCTTGGCGAAACGCTCCAGGCTCGAATTGTCGGTCGGATCGTAACCGGGGAATGTGTAACCCCACAGGCCGTTCGGCAGCAGGTTCAGCGTGCCCGAGCCGTAGTAATCGTTGAACGACAGCCGCTTGGTGCCGCGCCGGAAATCCGAGCCGGCGTCGCCGACGAAGAACTCGGCGGTGAGGCCGCCGCGCTTGAAGGTGCCGCCCAGCTGCAGGTAGCGCGCGGTGGTCAGGCCGATGTCGTGCAGCTGGTCGGTCTTGGCCACGCCGTTGCTGTCGGTGTTGTCGAAGGTGTACTTGAGCAGGTGGTGATTGGCGTCCCACACCGCCGAACCGGGCTGCACATTGGTCGCGCCGTTCTTGATCGAGAAGTTCCCCATCGAGAAGGTCAGCTGGTTGATGTCATCGTGGCGCTTGTTGTAGCTGCCCTTGGTGTAGATGGTCAGCTCGTTGTTGACCTTGAAGTCGGCGCGCAGGTCGAGATTCTGGCGCCGGTCGATTTCGCGCCGCACCAGGTAGCGCGGGCCGGACGGGGTGTAGTCATTCCACTGGTTCAGGCAGGTCGTGCGCTCATTGCTGCGCATGGTCTGCGCCGCGCTGCGGGCGCCGCTGGTGATCAGATTGAGCTGGTCGGTCGGGATCGCCCCGAAGACGGTGTTGCAGGCATCCTTGCTGGCGGCCGCCGCCGAGCGCGTCAGCAGGTCGAACGGCGTGGCCGCCTCGAAGAAGCCGCCGCCGATCAACGGCGATTTCAGCAGCGAGGTGTTGGAGGCCGCGTCGGCCATGTTGAGCGTGCCGGGCTGGAAGGTGAAGGTCTTTTCCGGCGAATTGTCGAAGTCGAAAATCCGGTAGTAGCCTTGGTTGCCGCTGCCGGCCACCTGCGCCGAATGGCCTTCGTTGTGCAAGGTGGTGGTCGAGGCGTTGAGCAGCAGGCCGAGGCGGCCGTCGAGGAATTTGTTCGACAGGATCAGGTTGGCGTCCGGTTCCCACTTCTTGTTCAGGTTGCTCTGGGTGGCGGCGATGCGCAGCGAGGCGAAGGGTTTTTTGAAGTCCAGGCCGGTGCGCGTCTTGATGATGATGCCGCCTCCCAGGGCGCCTTCGGTCATGTCGGCGGTCGAGCCCTTGACCACATCGACGCTCTTGATCAGGTCGGCCGACAGCTGGCGGAACTCGACCGAGCGGCTGTCGCTGGCGCCGGCGCCCATGTCGCTGCCGCCGGCCGACTGCACGGCCTGGCCGTCGAGTTCGACCCGGGTCAGGTCGGGGCCGTTGCCGCGCACCGTGACGCTGACGCCCTCGCCGAAGTCGCCGCGATCGAGGCCGATGCCGGCGATGCGCGAGATGGCTTCGCCGACGTTACGGTCGGGCAGCGAGCCGACGTCCTCGGCGACGATTGAATCGATCGCGGTGGCCGCGTTCTTCTTGCGCTCGATGCTCGATTGCTGCGAGGCGCGGGTGCCGACCACCAGCACTTGCTGGACCGCGTCGGCCGGCGCGTTGTTCGTGCTCGCCGCCACTTGTTCGGTCGCTGGCGTCTGCGCGCCAGCCATCGGCGCGCCCATCATGAACACGGCGGCCGAGACGGCGACGCAAGTCGCCTTGCGCTGGCCAGGGAGGGTATTTTTCGTCATTGTCTCTTCCGTTATTGTCGAGTCGTTGTTTACGTTTTTGGATGACAAAGGCGTGCGCCTTAAAATCACCACGGTGCCGCTGCTGCTTACCCTACCGACCAGATTAGTGCACATCAGCAGTCGATCGACCGCCTCGGAAATGACGAATGCGCCTGTCAATGCGTTGGTGCTCACGCCGTCCAGAATGTCACCGGACGTCAATATATTGATGCCGGCCTGGCGCGCGAACTCCGGGATGGAATCCGTGGCCACACCAGCCGGTATATTGAACGGCCGTGGCGATTCCTGGGCCGACGCCGCGCCCGCGTGAGACAACATGCTCGCGGCCACAACGATGCCGACGGCATGAACGCATTGGTGCATGGACTTCATGCACATCTCCTCTAATCTGATTTTCGGAACTATGCTGCCCCGTTACTGGTAAAGACTGCCGACAAACGCAGCTTCCTCAAACGACTTCGACAAACAGATAAAACGCTCAACAATATGAGCGGATCGACATGCTCC
>JBDSTZ010000045.1:0-36360 GCA_039927975.1 Massilia sp.
GTGCGTGGCGCGGTGGCACCGTCGGCGAACGAAAGGACAGGCATGAGCATCAGGAACCTGCAACATCTGTTCGCGCCGCAATCGGTGGCGCTGATCGGCGCCTCCGACAGGCCGCACAGTGTGGGCGCGACCGTACTCGCCAACCTGGTCGCTGGCGGTTTCAAGGGCGATATCTTCCCCGTCAACCTCAAATACGACATGCTGGCCGGCCGTGAGGTTTACCGCAGCGTGGCCGATCTGCCGGTGGCGCCCTCGCTGGCGATCATCTGCACGCCCGCCGCCACCGTGCCTGGCATCGTGCGCCAGCTGGGTGAACGCGGCACGCGCGCGGCGATCATCCTCAGCGCCGGCCTGAACGCGCCGGCCGGCCTGCACGGGCGCAGCCTGCGCCAGGCCGCGCTCGACGCCGCGCATCCCTACATCCTGCGCCTGCTGGGGCCCAACTGCGTCGGCCTGCTGGTCCCTGGCATCGGCCTCAATGCCAGCTTCGCCCACACCGGCGCCTTGCCCGGCCACCTGGCCTTCGTCTCGCAATCGGGCGCGCTGGTGACCGGCATTCTCGACTGGGCCAAGTCGCGCGGCATCGGCTTTTCTAAGTTTATTTCGCTGGGCGACAGCGCCGACGTCGATTTCGGCGACATCCTCGACTACCTGGCCGGCGACCCCGCCACCCGCGCGATCTTGCTGTACATGGAGGACGTGCGCTACGCCCGCAAGTTCATGTCGGCGGCGCGCGCGGCCGCGCGCGGCAAGCCGGTGCTGGTGCTCAAGGCCGGGCGCGCGCCGGAAGGGGCCAAGGCGGCCGCCTCGCACACCGGCGCGCTGGCCGGCAGCGACGACGTCTACGACGCCGCCATCCGGCGCGCCGGCATGCTGCGCGTGTTCACCACCGAAGAATTGTTCGCGGCCGTAGAAACGCTGACCCACGCGCGTCCCAGCGCAGGCGAGCGGCTGGCCATCATGACCAACGGCGGCGGCCCCGGCGTGATGGCGACCGATGCGCTGTCGGTCGGCGGCGGCAAACTGGCGCCGATCTCGCCGGAGACCCTGCGCCAGCTCGACGAGGTGCTGCCGTCCACCTGGTCGCGCGCCAACCCGGTCGACATCATCGGCGACGCCCCGGCCGAGCGCTATCGGCAAACCCTCGAACTGCTGCTCAAGGACGATCAGAACGACGCCATCCTGTTCATCCACGCGCCGACCGCCATCGTGCCCAGCGCCGACATCGCGCGCGCCATCGCGCCGCTGGCCAGGGCCAGTTCGCGCAACGTGCTGGCCTGCTGGCTGGGCGGCGACAGCGTGGCCGAGGCGCGGCGGATCTTTTCGGAGTCCGGCATCCCGACCTTCGCCACCCCGGAAGACGCGGTCAGCGGCTTTCTGCAAATCGTCCACTATCGGCAGAACCAGAACCTCCTGATGCAGGTGCCGCCGGCCGCCTGCAGCGCGGTGCTGGTCGACCGCGCCGGGGCGCGCGCCGTCATCCACGCCGCGCTGGCCGAGGGCCGCTACCTGCTGTCGGAACCGGAATCGAAAGCGGTGCTGGCGGCCTACGGCATCCCGGTGGTGCAGACCCGCACCGCTAATTCGATCGAGGCCGCCGTGGCCGCCGCCGGCGAGATCGGCTTTCCGGTCGCGGTCAAGATCATCTCGCCCGACATCACGCACAAATCCGACGTCGGCGGTGTCGCGCTCGACCTCGATTCGGCCGACGCGGTGCGCGCGGCGGCGCGCCGCATGCACGGCCGCCTGGCCAGCTTGCAGCCGGGCGCGCGCCTTGACGGCTTCTCGGTGCAGCAGATGGCGCGCCGTCCCGAGGCGATCGAACTGATCGTCGGCGTGGCGACCGACCCGGTGTTCGGGCCGGTGATCCTGTTCGGCCAGGGCGGCATCGCGGTCGAAGTCACGGCCGACCACGCGGTGGCGCTGCCGCCGCTGAACGCGGTGCTGGCGCGCGACCTGATCGGACGCACGCGGGTGGCGCGGCTGCTGGCCGGCTTCCGGCACCGGCCGGCGGTCGACATGGAGGCGATCATCTCGACCCTGCTACAAATTTCGCAACTGGTGGCCGACATTCCCGAACTGGTCGAACTCGACATCAACCCGCTGCTGGCCGACAGCGCCGGCGCCATCGTGTTGGACGCGCGCATGCGGGTGGCGCTGGCCGACCAGTCGGCCAGCAGCCTTGACCGGCTGGCGATCCGGCCCTATCCGCCCGAACTGGAGGAGACCATCGCGTGGGACGGCCGGCCGCTGCTGCTGCGGCCCATCAGGCCGGAGGACGGCGCCGCCCACCAGGCCTTCTTCGCCGCCCTGACCGAGGAAGACGTGCGCTACCGGATGTTCGTGCGCATGCGCGAGCTGCACGCGTCGCAGCTGGCGCGCTTTACCCAGATCGACTTCGACCGCGAGATGGCCTTCATCGCGACCCGGCCCGGGCCGGACGGCCAGGACGAGACGCTGGCGGTGGGGCGGGTGGTAGCCGATCCCGACAACGTGCAGGCCGAATTCGCCGTCACAGTGCGCTCGGACCAGAAGGGCAAGGGGCTCGGCAAGCTGTTGATGGTCAAGCTGATCGACTACTGCCGCAAGCGCGGCACGCGCGAGATCGTCGGCGAAGCGCTGCCGCGCAATACCCGCCTGCTGCGCCTGGTGCGCGGCCTCGGCTTCGAGGTGACGCCGGCGCCGGAGGAGGGCACCATGCATCTGAAGCTGACGTTGTAGGGGACAGCTGGCATCGCGCTTTTTGGTGGCTTGTTGGTAAAATGGCCAGATGCCCGCCCGCCCGACCGAACACCGACACCGCATCACGTACGTCATCGCCACCGTCGGCGTGATCCTCGTCGGCCTCGCCTCGCGAAAGTATCCGGCGCTGTTCCCCGCCGCGCTGGGCAAGTACCCCGGCGACGCGCTGTGGGCGCTGATGGTGTTCGCCGCGTTGGGCGCGCTGGCGCCGAAGTGGCCGACCCGACGCCTTGCCGCGCTGGCGCTGGGGATCTCGTATGTCGTTGAATTGACTCAGCTTTATCAGGCCGGCTGGATCAACGCCGTCCGCGCCACCACGCCCGGCCACCTGGTGCTCGGCTCGGCGTTTGGCTGGGTCGACCTGCTGGCCTACACCGTGGGCGTGGCGTTTGGCGTGGCCGTCGAGTGGCTCTGGCGCGCGCGGCGAGGGCTCGGCCGTTTTTGATGCACGTCAAGGATTTTGCCGCCCCCCATCAATAGACTTGAAACTCTTGAGTATATGCAGCAGGAGTTTCTTCATGGTATCCGCAACAACGGTAGCGATAGTTCCCCTCGTCCAGTCCGAGCCCCAGCTGCTGACCCGCCTCAGCCAGAGCGGTCCGCGCTACACCTCGTACCCGACCGCCGACCGCTTTAGCGGCGCCTTCGGCTATCGCGACTATCTGCAGGCGGTGGCCGGCCTGCGCACCCGGGGCGGCGCCAAACCCTTGTCGATTTATCTCCACATTCCGTTCTGCGACACGGTCTGCTACTACTGCGCCTGCAACAAGATCGTCACCAAACAGCGCGACAAGGCGGTCACCTACCTGAGCTACCTGAAACGCGAAATCGAGATGCAGGCCATGCTGTTGAACGGCCTGTCGCAGGTCGAACAGCTGCACCTGGGCGGCGGCACCCCGACCTACCTGTCGGACGCGCAGATGGGCGAACTGATGGCGCACCTGCGGCGCCGCTTCACCTTCGCCGACGACGAAGTGGGCGAGTATTCGATCGAAGTCGACCCGCGCACCGTCTCGCGCGAGCGCGTCCTGAGCCTGCGACGCCAGGGCTTCAACCGCATCAGCCTGGGCGTGCAGGATTACGATCCGCAGGTGCAGAAGGCGGTCAACCGGGTCCAGCCCGAGGCCGAGACCCAGGCCATCATCGACGCCGCGCGCGAAGCGGGCTTCCGCTCGGTCAGCGTCGACCTCATTTACGGCTTGCCGAAGCAGACCGTGATGACCATGGCGCAGACGATTACCAAAGTGATCGCCGCCAACCCGGACCGTATCGCGATTTATCACTACGCCCACCTGCCGCACCTGTTCAAGCCGCAGCGCCGCATCGACGAGGCGGACATGCCATCCTCCGAGGCCAAACTCGACATGCTGGGCCTGTGCATACGGCGCCTGACCGAGGCCGGCTACGTCTACATCGGCATGGACCATTTCGCCAAGCCGGATGACGACCTCGCGGTGGCCCAACGCCAGGGCCGCCTGCACCGCAATTTCCAGGGCTATTCGACGCACGCCGAGTCCGAACTGATCTCCTGCGGGGTGTCGGCGATCAGCGCGGTAGGCGCCACCTACAGCCAGAACGTCAAGACGCTCGACGCCTACTATGAGCTGATCGACAGGAACGAGCTGCCGATCGAGCGCGGTATCAAGCTGACCATGGACGATCTGCTGCGGCGCAGCCTGATCCAGAAACTGATGTGCAATTTCGAGCTGTCGATCGGCGCCCTCGAACAGGCTTTTCCGATCGTCTTCGCCGACTACTTCGCGCCCGAACTCGAACGCCTGCGCGCGCTGGAGGACGACGGCCTGATCACGGTCGGCCCGGACTGGCTTAGCGTGACGGCGCGCGGACGCCTCCTGATCCGCAACATCTGCATGGTGTTCGACCGCTACCTGAACGAGAAGTCCGCCGTCCCTCGCTACTCGAAAACCGTCTAGCGCCGCCATGGCCGACCTGAACCTGATCCCGGTATTTATTGTGGGCCTGTTTGGCAGTGTCCACTGCGCCGGCATGTGCGGCGGGATCGTCAGCGCGTTTTCGGCGGTGCCGCCGCGGCGCTTCCCGGTGCCCGTCATCACGCTCGGCGGCGGGGTGGCCACGGATGCCGCCTTGCGCACGCTGGCCTACAACGGCGGGCGCATCGCCAGCTATGCCAGCGCCGGCGCGCTGGCCGGCGGCCTGGCCGGCGGCGCGCGCGTGCTCGGCAACGCCGCCGCGCTGCAGCTGGCCGGCTACTGGCTGGCCAACCTGATGCTGGTCGCGCTCGGCCTCTACCTGATGGGCGCGTGGGGCGGCCTGGCGCTGCTCGAACGGGCCGGCCAGACGCTGTGGCGGCGGCTTTCGCCCCTGATGCGCTTTCTGCTGCCGCTCGACTCGCCGCTCAAAATGGCCGCGCTCGGCGCGCTGTGGGGCTGGCTGCCCTGCGGGATGGTCTACAGCGTCTTGATGACGGCGATGTTCAGCGG
The DNA here is from genome assembly GCA_039927975.1 of Massilia sp. Classification (GTDB taxonomy): domain Bacteria; phylum Pseudomonadota; class Gammaproteobacteria; order Burkholderiales; family Burkholderiaceae_D; genus JBDSTZ01. The sequence goes on from JBDSTZ010000045.1 coordinate 5,205, forward strand.
CTCGGCCGCCAGCGGCGCGGCCATCATGGCGGCGTTCGGACTTGGCACGCTGCCAATGCTGATTTCAATGGCCATGCTGGGTGAGCGCCTGCGCGCGGCCGTCGGCCAGCGCCGCCTGCGCCTCGCCAGCGGCGTGGTGGTGCTCGGCTTCGGCCTGCTCGGCCTGTTGCGCGCGGCGGGCGGCGCACCGCACGGCTGGCTCGACGCCCTGTGCGTGTCGGCGGGGCTGGCATGAGCGCGGTGCTGGCGCCAAGCGCGTGTTTTCATTGCGGCTTGCCGGTCCCCGGTGGCAGTGACTGGTTGGCGCTGGTCGACGGCGAGCGGCGCGCGATGTGCTGTCCCGGCTGCGCGGCGGTGGCCGAGACCATTGTCGCCAGCGGCTTTGCCGACTACTACCGCAGCCGCACCGCGTTCGCCGGGCGCGCCGAGGAGGGCAGTGCGCTGCCGCCCGAACTGGCGCTGGCCGACCGCGAGTTCGCCCCCGGCGCCGACGGCATGGCCGCGTTCTCGGTCGAGGGCATCCGCTGCGCGGCCTGCGCCTGGCTGATCGAACGCAGTGTCGCACGCCTCTCCGGCGTCGGCGAGGTGCAGATGAACGTCACCAGCGGCCAACTGCGCGTGCGCCTGCTGGAGGGCGCAGCAAAACCGAGCGCGGTGCTGGCGGCGCTGCGCAAAATCGGCTACCACGCCTATCCCTTCGACGCCACTCGCCATGCGCAGCAGCTGGAACGCGAGCGCAAGCGCCTGTTCCGCCAGCTGTTCATCGCCGGTTTGTCGATGATGCAAGTGATGATGTACGCGCTGCCGGTCTATCTGGCCGACGACGGCACCATGGACCGCGACATGACGGCCCTGATGCAGTGGGCGTCGATGCTCCTGACCCTGCCGGCGGTGCTGTACTCGGCCCAGCCCTTCCTGGCCGGCGCCTGGCGCAATCTGAAGCAGCGCATGCTTGGCATGGACGTGCCGGTGGCGATCGGCATCGTGGCAGCCTTTGGCGCCAGCGTGGCGGCGCTGGTGAGCGGCGAGGGCGAGGTGTATTTCGACTCGGTGACGATGTTCATCTTCCTGCTGCTGGGCAGCCGCTACCTCGAACTGTCGGCGCGCCGCAAGGCCGCGCAGGCGCTCGAGACGCTGCAGCACGCATTGCCGGCGTCGGCGTTGCGCCTGCCCGGCTTTCCCGATGGGCGCGACAGCGAAGTGGTGGCCGCCGCCGCGCTGTGCGAGGGCGACCATATCCTGGTGCCGCCCGGCCAGGCGGTGGCCGCCGACGGCGTGATCGTCGACGGCGCCAGTGGCTTCGACCTGGCGCTGCTGACGGGCGAAAGCGTTCCGCGCCACCTTGGCGCCGGCGAGCAGGTGCCCGGTGGCGCCATCAACGGCGCCCAGCCGGTGGTGCTGCGGGTGCTGCGGTCAAGCAGCCAGAGCGCGCTGGCGCTGCTGGTCCAGCTGGTCGAGCGCGCCGGCGAAGGCAAGCCGCGCATCGCCCTGTGGGCCGACCGGGTGGCCAACTGGTTCGTCGCCGCGCTGCTGCTGCTGTCGCTGGCGGTGTTCGGCTTCTGGCACGCGGCCGACCCCGGGCGCGCCTGGCAGATTGCCATCGCGGTGCTGGTGGTGTCCTGCCCGTGCGCGCTGTCGCTGGCCACTCCCACCGCGCTGGCCGCCGCCACCGACCGCCTGCTGCGGCGCGGCGTGCTGGTGGTCGGCCCGCACGTGCTCGAAACGCTGCACCGCGCCACCCATGTGGTATTCGACAAGACCGGCACCCTGACCGAGGGCAGGCCGCGCCTGCGCCACGCGCAAGCGCTGGGCGCGCTGGCGACCGAACATTGCCTGCGCATCGCCGCCGCCCTTGAACAATCGAGCGCGCACCCGCTGGCGCAAGCCTTGCGCGCCGCCGCGCCGCCGTCGTCGCTGCATGCCGATGGCGTCAGCCACCTGGCCGGGCAGGGCATTGAGGGCAGTGTCGATGGTGTGACTTACCGGCTTGGCAACGCGGCGTTCGTCGGCGCCCTGTGCGCGCGGCCGTTCGATGCAGCGGTCGCCGACGACATGACGCCGGTGTTCCTCGGCGCGGCCGCCGGCGCGCTGGCGCGGTTCGACTTGGCCGACACGGTGCGCGACGATGCGCTAGCCGTGGTGCGCCAGTGCCAGGTCGAGGGCAAGAGCGTGATTCTGCTCAGCGGCGACCGCCAGGCGCTCGTCCAGCGGGTCGCCGGCCAGCTTGGCATCGGCCTGGCGTACGGCGACCAGCTGCCGCAGCAGAAGCTCGACTTCGTGCGCCAGTTGCAGGCCGGCGGCGCGGTGGTGGCGATGGTCGGCGACGGCATGAACGACGCCGCCGTGCTGCGCGCCGCCGATGTCTCTTTCGCCATGGGCGGCGGCGCCGCGCTGGCCCAGCTGCATGCGGACGGCGTGCTGCTGTCGGGGCGTTTGTCGTCACTGTCGGAAGCGAGCTCGCTGGCGTCGCGCACGCTGGCCGTGGTGCGCCAGAACCTGGCCTGGGCCACGCTGTACAACCTGGTGGCGATACCGGCCGCCGCGCTCGGCCTGGTCAACCCGTGGATGTCGGGGATCGGCATGTCGCTGTCGTCGGCGGTGGTGGTCATCAACGCGCTGCGCTTGCGCCGCGGAGGCGACTGATGGAAGCGCTGTTCCTGCTCATTCCCCTCAGCCTGTGCCTGGTCGCGCTGGCGATCTGGGTCTTCTTCGGCGCTTCCGACGGCGGCCAGTTCGACGATCTTGACGGCCCCGCGCAACGCATCCTGCACGACGACGACAGAGGCGCGCAGTAAATCGCTGCGCGCCGGCGCCATTCCGCCGATTTTGATTCACATCAAGGATTTTTGCGTCCCAGAAAATTAACCTAGCTCCGTCATCGATGCATTTTCATGAGGAGCTTTTGTGGACAGTAGTCTCAATTACAATTACAAGATCGTGCGGCAGTTTGCGATCGCCACCGTGGTGTGGGGCGCGATCGGCATGCTGGTCGGCGTCTTCATCGCGGCCCAGCTGGCCTGGCCCGCGCTGAATTTCGACATCCCCTGGCTCACTTACGGCCGCCTGCGGCCGCTGCACACCAACGCCGTGATTTTCGCCTTCGGCATCTGCGGCCTGTTCGCCACCTCCTATTACGTAGTCCAGCGCACCTGCCAGGTCCGGCTGTTCTCCGACACCCTGGCCGCCTTCACCTTCTGGGGCTGGCAGGCGGTGCTGGTGCTGGCGGCGATCACCCTGCCGATGGGTTACACGCGCGGCAAGGAATACGCCGAACTCGAATGGCCGATCACCATCCTCATCGCGGTGGTGTGGGTGGTCTACGCGATCGTCTTCTTCGGCACGCTCCTGAAACGCAAGGTGGCCCATATTTACGTGGCCAACTGGTTCTTCGGCGCTTACATCCTGGCCGTCGCCATCCTCCACATCGTCAACGGCGCCAGCATGCCGGCCTCGCTGACCAAATCCTACTCGGCCTATTCGGGCGTGCAGGACGCCATGATCCAGTGGTGGTACGGCCACAACGCGGTCGGCTTCATCCTCACCGCCGGCTACCTCGGCATGGTCTACTACTTCATTCCGAAACAGGCCGAGCGGCCGGTGTACTCGTATCGCCTGTCGATCGTCCACTTCTGGGCGCTGATCTTCACCTACATGTGGGCCGGCCCGCACCACCTGCACTACACCGCGCTGCCCGACTGGACCCAGTCGATCGGCATGGTGTTTTCGCTGATCCTGCTGGCGCCGTCGTGGGGCGGCATGATCAACGGGATGATGACCCTGTCGGGCGCCTGGCACAAGCTGCGCTCCGACCCGATCCTCAAGTTCATGATCGTCTCGCTGTCGTTCTACGGCATGGCCACCTTCGAAGGCCCGATGATGTCGATCAAGACCATCAACTCGCTGTCGCACTACACCGACTGGGGCATCGCCCACGTGCATGCCGGCGCGCTTGGCTGGGTTGGCTTCATCACCATGGGTTCGATCTACTACCTGATCCCGCGCCTGGCCGGCAAGAAGCAGATGTGGAGCGTGCGCCTGGTCGACACCCACTTCTGGGTCGCCACCATCGGCATCGTGCTGTACATCGCCTCGATGTGGATCGCCGGCGTGATGCAGGGCCTGATGTGGCGCGCGGTCAATCCGGACGGCACCTTGACCTACACCTTCGTCGAAGGCGTCAAGTCGACCTATCCCTACTACGTGATCCGCTTCGGCGGCGGCCTGCTGTACCTGTCGGGCATGCTGATGATGGCCTGGAACACCTGGATGACGATGCGCGGCACGCAGTCGGTCGACGCCCGCATCCCCTCACTTACCGCACACAAGAACGAATCCGGAGCTGGCAATGAAATTTTCGCATGAATGGATCGAGAAGAATCCCTGGTTGTTGATTGGCCTGGTGCTGCTGGTCGTCTCGGTCGGCGGGCTGGTGGAAATCGTACCGCTGTTTTTCCAGAAGTCGACCACTGAACCGGTCGCCGGCCTGAAGCCCTATTCGGCGCTGCGGCTGGTGGGACGCGACATCTACATCCGCGAAGGCTGCTACAACTGCCACTCGCAGATGATCCGTCCGTTCCGCGCCGAGACCGAGCGCTATGGCCACTATTCGGTGGCCGGCGAATTCGTCTACGACCGGCCGTTCCAGTGGGGCTCGAAGCGCACCGGCCCCGACCTGGCGCGCGTCGGCGGGCGTTACAGCGACGAGTGGCATCGCACCCACCTGGACAACCCGCGCGACGTGGTGCCCGAATCGAACATGCCCAACTACCCGTGGCTGGCCAAGACGGCGTTGAAACCCGAGGACGTGGTGCCCAAGCTGCGCGCCTTGCAGCGCCTGGCGGTGCCGTATTCGGAGCAGGAAGTCAAGGACGCGCCGGCCACGCTGGTCGGCAAGACCGAGCAGGACGCGCTGATCGCCTACCTGCAAGGCCTCGGCACCCAGATCAAGACAAGGAATTAATATGGCAATCGAACAGATTTTCGACAGCGCGAGCAGCGTCATGACGGTGATCAGCTTTAGCACCTTCCTCGGCATCGTGCTGTGGACCTTCGTCATCAAGAAGCGCACCGACTTCGACAATGCGGCGCGGCTGCCGTTCGCCGACGAGAGTTGCGACCAGGAGGAGGGCGGCCATGTCTGACTTCTTCTCCGGCTTCTGGGACCTCTACATCACCATCATCACGCTGCTGTCGATCGCCGGCTGCGCGCTGCTGCTGTGGTCACAGTCGGTCCACAAGGTCAAGCGCAACGCCGACGGCAGCATGCCGGCGCACGGCACCACCGGCCACGTGTGGGACGAAGACCTCACCGAACTCAATACGCCGATGCCGCGCTGGTGGATGTGGCTGTTTTATATCACCATCGTGTTCGCGCTCGCCTACCTGGTGCTCTACCCGGGGCTGGGCAGCTACGCCGGCCGGCTCGGCTGGAAGTCGTCGGACGCCTACCAGGCCGAATTGCAGCAGGCCGACCGCGAGTACGGTCCGCTGTTCGCCAAATACGCGAGCCAGGACTTGAAGACAGTGGCGGCCGACCCGCAGGCCCACGCCATCGGCGAGCGCCTGTTCCTGAACTACTGCGCGCAGTGCCATGGTTCCGACGCACGCGGCAACAAGGGTTTTCCCAACCTGACCGACAAGGACTGGCTGTACGGCGGCGCGCCGGACATCATCAAGCAGACCATTCTGCACGGCCGTAACGGCGTGATGCCGCCGATGGGCGCCGCGCTCGGCTCGGACCAGGACATCGAAAACGTCGCCCACTACGTCAAGAGCCTGTCGAACATGACCACCGACCCGATCAAGGTCGCGCTGGGCAAGCCGAAGTTCGCCGCCTGCGCCGCCTGTCACGGCGCCGACGCCCACGGCAACCAGGCGATGGGCGCGCCCAACCTGACCGACAAGGTCTGGCTGTACGGCGGCAGCGCCGAGACGGTGATGGAAACGATCCGCAAGGGCCGCAACAACACCATGCCGGCGTTCGAGAACTTCCTCGGCGAGCCGAAGGCGCACGTGCTGGCCGCGTATGTCTGGAGCCTGTCGAACCAGCCGGCGGAAGTGGCGCAAAAATGAAAGCGGAGACTCCCCAGCCGGCAGTGATTCGGATGTACGCCGCGCGCGAGGAGATTTATCCGCGCGAGGCGAAGGGCCGTTACGCGTCCCTGCGCTGGGCCTGCGTGTGGCTGACCCAGATCGTGTTCTACGGCTTGCCGTGGCTGAGCTGGAACGGCCGCCAGGCGATCCTGTTCGACCTCGCCGCGCGCAAGTTCTACATCTTTGGCGTGGTCCTGTGGCCGCAGGACTTCATCTACCTGGCCGCGCTGCTGATCGTCTGCGCCTACGCGCTGTTCCTGGTGACGGCGGTGGCCGGGCGCGTGTGGTGCGGCTTCGCCTGCCCGCAGACCGTCTACACCGAGATTTTCATGTGGATCGAGCGGCGCATCGAGGGCGCGCGCAGCGCCCGCATCCGGCTCGACCGCCAGCCCTGGACACTGGAAAAGGCGGGCAAGAAGGGCGCCAAGCACGCGGCCTGGTTCGCCGTCGCGCTGTGGACCGGTTTCAGCTTCGTCGCTTATTTCACCCCGGCCGCCACGCTGCTGGGCGAAGTGGCCAGGTTCACCCTCGGCCCGTGGGAATGGTTCTGGATCCTGTTCTACGCGCTGGCCACTTACGGCAACGCCGGCTGGCTGCGCGAGCAGGTCTGCAAGTACATGTGTCCGTACGCGCGCTTCCAGAGTTCGATGTTCGACAAGGACACCCTGATCATCACCTACGACGTCGAACGCGGCGAGCCGCGCGGCGCGCTGCCGGCCAAGGCGCCGAAGGCGTCGAACGCGTCGAAAGCGTCGAACGCGTCGAAAACCACCGGCGACTGCATCGATTGTGGCATGTGCGTGCAGGTGTGCCCGACCGGGATCGACATCCGCAAGGGACTGCAATACGAATGCATCGGCTGCGCCGCCTGCGTCGACGCCTGCAACGGCGTGATGGACAAGATCGACCTGCCGCGCGGCCTGATTCGCTATGCGACCGAGCACGCGATGGAGAACAAACTGACGCCGGCGCAGATCCGCCAGCGCGTGCTGCGTCCCCGGGTGCTGATCTACACCGCCTTGCTGGCGCTGATCATCGGCGCGCTCGGCACGGCGCTGGCGCTGCGCACCCCGCTCAAGCTCGACGTGATTCGCGACCGTGGCGCGATGGGCCGCGAGGTGGAGGACGGCATGATCGAGAACGTCTACCGCCTGCAGGTGATGAACACGGCCGAACAGGCGCACGGCTTCCGCATCGCGGTCGCCGGTCTGCCCTCGGTCAGTCTGGCCACGCCGGATCAGACCAGCCTGGGCGGCGCCAGTGCGCGCGCGGTGCCGGTGCGGGTACGGATTGCCCCTGGCGCGGCCGGGCATGGTTCCCACCCCATCACCTTCACCCTCACCGCGCTCGACGACCCGGCCTTGAGCGTGACCGAAAAAGCCGTATTCATCGTGCCCCGATAGCAGTAAGGAGACAGTATGCACCCCGCACCCCCGATGTTCGCCGATCCGCCCCCGCCCTGGTACACCCAGCGCTGGCCCTGGCTGCTGATGCTCGGCCCCGCCCTGGTCATCGCCGGCGGCAGTTATGCCAGCTACCTGGCCTGGAAGGGCCAGGACGCAATGGTGGTCGACGACTATTACAAGCAGGGCAAGGCCATCAACCAGGACTTGCGGCGCGACCGTGCCGCCACCGCGCTGGGCATGGCGATGCAGCTGCGATACGACGCCGCCAGCGGCCTGTTGAGCGGCGCCGTGCAAAGCCGCGGCCAGCCGCACGTGGCGCCGGTCTACCTGTATCTGGCCCACGCGACCCAGCCGGACAAGGACATCAAGCTGCTGGCGGTGCCCGACGCGCAGGGGCGGTTCGTGCTGGTGCTGCCGGCGCTGGCGCAGGCGCGCTGGCAGGTGGTGGTGGAGGGCGCGCAGCGCGACTGGCGGCTGGCGCGCAGCTGGCACTGGCCGCGCGAAGCCGCGCTTGATCTGGCGGCGGACCAGCCAGGGCCGGGTGCATGATGCGGCTCGCGATGTCGATCCTGTGGCCGTCGTTCCTGACGGCGGCGCTGGCCGAGCTGTGTTTTTTCGCCGTGTTCGACCCGCGCGAGCTGGCGCTGCTGAGCGAGACGACGCTGGCGCCGGTGGCGATCTACAGCGTGGTGTTCCTGCTGTTCTGGTGTCTGTGCGCGCTGGCCAGCATGCTGACCTGTTACCTGCTGACCGTGCCGCCGGGCGACCGGCCGCCGTTCTGAAACGGCCATCGGCGGACTATCCCGGCGCCAGCCGCCATCGCCTTCGGCGCGAAGTTACGCGGCGGGCAGGCGCCAGCGTGCTCAGGCCATCGGGCTGCATACCTCGGTGCCGGCCGCCATGGCCTTGAGGCGCACCGGGTCGAGCAGGATGACTTCGCGCTTGTCGACCTGGACCAGGCCGAGCTTCTTGAAGCGCGATAGCAGGCGGCTGACGCTTTCGATCGTCAGGCCCAGGTAGTTGCCGATGTCCTCGCGCGACATGCGCAGGCCGAAGCTGGTCGGCGAATAGCCGCGCGCGCTGTAGCGTGCCGACAGGTTGACCAGGAACACGGCGAAGCGCTGCTCGGCGCGCATGTTGCCAAGCAGGAGCATGACGTTCTGCTCGCGGGTGATTTCCTGGCTCATGATGCGGTGGAAGTGGCGCAGCAGGGTCGGCACCTGGCCGAACAGCTCTTCGAGGCGCGCGAACGGGATCTCGCACACCTCGCTGTCTTCCAGCGCGACGGCGTCGCAGTGATGGCGGTCGCCGCTGATGGCGTCCATGCCAAGCAGCTCGCCGGCCATCTGGAAGCCGGTGATCTGCTGCTCGCCGGCGGCGTTGATCTGGTAGGTCTTGAAGTGGCCGAAGCGCACCGCGTACAGGTTGCGGAACGGGTCTTCCATCTTGTAGAGCCGCTCGTCGCGCGCGAGCCGGCGGCGCGCGCCGATCACCTGGTCGAGCCGGTTGATCTCGGCCTCGTCGAGTCCCATCGGCAGGCAAAGCTGGTGCATGCTGCAGGCCGCGCAGCTGGCCTTGAGGGCACTGATGTTGAGCTTTGGCTCGGGGACGTAGGAGAGGACTTGGCTCATGGGGGAGGCGCGGCAAAGGGGAAAGTCCGATTATAGGCCCTCACACCGGTACGTAGTGCACCGATATGGTGCATTTGTCGCGTGCTCGCCTCAGCGTGTCTTCAAAAACCGCACATCGACTTGCGACACTGGCAAGTCGCCCTTCGGTTTCTTGGGTTTTTTGGGCTTCTTGACAACTTCGCCCTTGGTGTTTGTGACAGGTACCCGGTGCTCCGGCGCGAAGCCCGGCTCGTCGATGCGCTGCAGGGTCTGGCCGGTCAGGATTTCGATCGCCGCCAGCTGGGTCACCTCGTCGGCGCACACCAGCGAGACCGCTTCGCCGCTGGCGCCGGCGCGCCCGGTGCGGCCGGTGCGGTGGATGTAGTCCTCGGCGACGATCGGCAGGTCGAAATTGACGACCAGCGGCAGGTCGTCGATATCGAGTCCGCGCGCGGCGACGTCGGTGGCGACCAGCAGTTTGACCTCGCCCGACTTGAAGCGTTCGAGCGCGCGCAGGCGCGCCGGCTGCGGCTTGTCGCCGTGGATGGCGTCGGCCGCCAGGCCTTGCTGCTGCAGCAGGCCGACCAGCAGCTCGGCGCCCTTGCGGGTCTTGACGAACACCAGCGCCTGGGCCCAGCGGCGCTGGCGCAGCAGATGCAGGAACAGCTCGGGCTTGCGCTTTTTGTCGACCGGGACCAGCCACTGGCGGATCGCCTTGACGGTGGTGTTGCGCGGTGTGACTTCGAGCTTGACCGGGTCGACCAGCAGCTGGTCGGCCAGCGCGCGGATCGGCTCGGAGAAGGTGGCCGAGAACAGCAGGGTCTGGCGGCGTTTCGGCAGGGCGGCGAACACCGCGTCGAGCTCGCGCGAAAAGCCCAGGTCGAGCATGCGGTCGGCCTCGTCGAGCACCAGGGTTTGCAGCTGGTCGAACTTGACCGCGTTCTGGCGGTACAGGTCGAGCAGGCGGCCCGGGGTCGCCACCAGCACGTCGAGACCTTTGCGCAGCTTCATCATCTGCGGGTTGATACTGACGCCGCCGTAAGCGACCGAGGTGCGCAGCGGCAGGCCGGCGCCGTAGGCCTGGAAGCTGGCGTGCACCTGTTCAGCCAGTTCGCGGGTCGGCACCAGCACCAGCGCGCGCACGGCGTTGCTGCTCACCTGGCCTTCGAGCGTCAATTGCTGCAGGATCGGCAGGGCGAAGCCGGCGGTCTTGCCGGTGCCGGTCTGGGCCGCCGCCATCACGTCGCGCCGCGCCAGCACGGCCGGAATGGCCTGGCTCTGGACCGGGGTCGGGGTGTGGTAGCCGAGCGCGTCGAGCGCGCGCAGGAGAGGGTCGATCAGACCGAGGGCAACAAACGACATGGGAAACGCACCTTGCAGCAAACGTGGAATGGCCGACAGTCTACCTTGTCCCTTGCCCGGCTGCCTAGCGGGGAGCGCTGGCGGGAGCCGGCGCCACCGTCGGCTTGACCGGTTCGTGGCGGTCCTTGCAGCCGCCGAGCAGGCACAGGGCGAGCGCCAGCGCGGCGCAGGGTGGGAGCATCGTTTTCATGACCGTCTCCTGTCGCATGTCGATGGGTCGATCATACGCAGTTTGGCGCGACCGCGGCGCACTATGGCGCGGCGCGCACGATGACCTCGCGGCCGTTGACGAAGGCGCCGTCCGGCCCGATCCGCACCTCCTGGGCGGCGGGGCCCTGCAGCTTGAGGCGCGCCAGCTGGGCCGGCGCGACGCCCAGCCGATAGGTCCCCGGCAGCACCGCCTCGATGATGAAATAGCCGTCGGCCGCGCTCTTGACGCTGTCGACCAGGGCGCCGGCGCCGTCGCGCAATTCGAGTTCGAGGTCGCCGATGCCGCGCCGGCCGCCCTCGCTCGCCAGGTAGGCGGTGCCGTCGATGTCGCCGGTCAGGTTGACGGCGACATCGAGCTGGCTCACCTTGCCCGGCCTCGGCACGATGCGCACGCCCTTCTGGCGCGGCTGCCACTGCGGGTCTTCCAGCGTGTGCGGATCGAGCGCGAGGTCGGCGTGCTGCCAGGCCGCCAGGCGAGGCAGGTAGACGACGCCGTCGGCGTCGCTGCGCGCCATGTGGGCGCCGCCGTTGAGGGTAAAACCGGCGCCCTTGACCGGCTGCTCGCCGGGGTCCATCACCCCGTTCTGGTTCTGGTCGAGGAACACGCGCAGCGAGGCCGCGCCCGTGTTGGCCATTGGCTGGGCCTCGGCCAGCCAGTGCGCGCGGCGCGGTTCGCGGCCAAGCGCGACGAACAGCTGCAGGCCGGCGCCGAACTCGCCGCGGTTGCTGTAGTAGCCGTTCAGGCCGAGACCGAAACTGCCCAGGCTCTTGGTCAGCGCCGCGCTGACTTTCTTCTGGCCGTCACGCAGATGGCGCGTCAGGCCGAGCGTGGCCTGGTAGCCGTCGGCCAGGTTGCGGTCGGCCGCCAGCGCCATGCTGGCAAGGCGCCGCAACGGCAGCAGTTCGTATTGCAGCTGGGCCGACAGGCCGACGCCGGCCAGGCGCCGGCTCGCCTGCAGCATGCCGTCGGCGCTGCGGCTGCCGGCCTGCGATTGCCAGTGCACGCTGTTGCTCAGCGCCGTGCCCTGGCTATACAGCGAGACGCGGGCCTGGGCGTCGAGCAGGGACTGGTTCGAGACGAGCGTGTCGCGCCGCAGCTGCAACGACAGCGGCAGCAGCGGCAGCCAGGCCGGCGCGCCGTCCAGGCGCAGCTCGTCGCGCGTGCGCAGCCGGTCGGGGCCGCCCTGATACAGCTCGCTGGCAAAGTCGCGCAGGCGGGTGCGGCTGGCGCCGACGGCGATGCCGGCCAGGCGCGTCTTGAGCCCGAGCTGGGCCACGGTGCCGCCGTCGCCGCTGCGCACCGCTTCGGCGTTGACGATGAACGCTTGCCAGTAGCCGCGCAGGCCGGCGCTGGCGTAGCGCTGGGATTGCCCCGGCTGTCCCTGCAGCGGCGCCAGTGCCAGCGCGGCGCTGGCGGACAGCGAAGGCAGCAGGCCCAGTTCGACCTGGGCCAGCGCGCGATTGGCGCCTTCGCTGTCGCGCTGCCGGGCGAGCGTGTAGTACAGCGCGCCGGGCGCCAGCACCGGCTGCTCGAGCAAAAAGCTTTGCCGCTCGATGCGCACCTGGCCCAGCGGGCCATGGAACACCAGGCGAAATTCGTTGGCGCCGTAGATCAGCGGCCGGTCCTCGAAGCGGTATTTGCCGTCGGCGCGCGCTTGCTGCGCCGCGACCAGGGCGCCGTTGAAGAACAGCTCGACGTCCCAGCCGGGCGGCAGATCGCCTTGCAGGGTATGGCTGTCGAACCGCGAGGGCTGGTCGAGCGGGCGGTTGCCGAGGGCGATGCCGGCGCCGCCCTGGCTGGCGCCGCTGACGTGCTCAACGCCGGCCAGCGTCACGCTGCCTGCCTCGATGCTGCGGGCGTGCAGGGGGCCGAGCAGTCCGGCGTCGGGATCGTGGCGGCCCAGCGTCAGACGCAGCCCGGCGCTGTCTTGCTGGCGACGGCTGGCGTACAGCGAAGCTTCCATGCCGAGCAGGTCGGCGGTCAGGTAGGCGGTGTAGCTGGCGCTGCGCTCGCCGTGGCCGTCGCCGTGCGTGAGCGCGGTGCTGAAGGTCTGGTCGATGAAGGGCGTGTCGAACATGCGGTAGGCGGTCGGTGCGAGCGCGAAGCCGGGCAGCGGCGCGGTGGTGGCCGCCGCGCCGGCCGGACCGCGCGCCAGCCGTTCGAAGCGCGCCTGCAGCGGCAGCTGTTCGCGCGGACGCACCTTGAGCGAGAGCGTCGGCAAATCGAGTTCGAGGTCGACCGGCAGCCATAACGCCAGCGCGCCGCTGGCAACATAGATATCGTCGGCCTCGCGGCGCAGCTGGGCCGGCTCGAAACTGGCCTGGTGGCCGTTCACGGTCAGCGCATGGGCGCCGATGTCAAGGCTGAAGCTGCGCGATTCGTCGAGGATGTAGCCGCTGGCGCGGCCGTCGGCCGGGCTGGCGCGGATCGCGATGGTGAGCAGGCGCGCCATCTCGCCGAGTGGCAGGAACACCTCGCGCCCGGACTGCCAGGCGACGACGCCGTCCGAGAGCAAGTGCGGGCCAAGCCGCACTTCGAGCAGCAGCGCGTTGGCGTCGGCCGGCGCCGCCTGCGCCGCCTGCGCCGCCGGCATGCCGAGCGCCAGGCAGGCGAGCCAGCACGCCAGTGGTCGCATGGCGGCGCCGCGCGCGGCTAGGGCAGCACGAGTTCGGCGTGCGCCAGCTCGCGTCCGCCGGCGTCGGGGCGCTCGCGGTAGCTCACTTTGAGCACGCCGTGCGCCAGCGTCACGCCGGGCGGCAGCTGCAAGGGCACTTTGGCGCTGCGGCTGCGGTTCGGGCTGTAGACGGCGACGCCGCCGACCTTGGCCAGCGCGATCTCGCTGCCGCCCCGGGCGCTGAAGCCGACGCTGATGTCGCCGTAGACCGAGTGCGCGCCGCTGCGCTCGAAACACAGCGACAGCAGCGGCGCGCCGTCCGCCGCCAGCGCCAGCGCCGACAGGACCACGCTGGCGCCGCCTTCGCCATGGCGCACAATGACCGGCATCGCGGCGCCCACCAGCGCCTTGAGATTGATCCCGATGCTGCCCGGCGCGCCCGGCTGCTGCTGTTCGATGCTGGCGCCGCCGGCGGCCTCGGGCACCATGTCGAACTGCAGGTGCGAGCGGTATTCGCCCTCGGCCAGGTCGGCGGGTTTGCGCAGCATCACCCGCACCGTCTGCGCGCCGCCCGGTTCGAGCGTGATCTGGCGCGGCGCGTAGTTCAGCATCGGCGCGGCGAACAGTTCGCCCGCTGCGGCCGTGTCGGCGGCGACGAATTCGCCGCTCTCGGTCATGCGGCGGTTCACCAGCGAGATGCGGTAGGTGGTCCGCTCGCTGCCATTGTTGATCAGTTCGACCTGGGCGGCGCGCTGGTTCTTCTCGAACACCAGGCGGGTCGGGTGCAGCATCAGTTCGGCGCTGGCGGGGCCGGCGGCGAGCAGGGCGCACACCAGCGCGGCGCGCGTGAACAGGGAAAAATCCATTTCGGTCTCCTTGGACTTATTGGTAATTGACGGTCACCGCGAAGGTGCCGCTGTAGCTGCCGGCCGGCTGTGCCGGGGCGACGCTCAGGGTGGCGCCGACGTCCAGCGTCACGCTGCCGTTGTTGGGAATGCTGGCGATGCTGGTGGGGGAGCTGGTGAAGTTGTTGACGGCCATGCTGTTGGCGCCGCTGACCAGGCGCACCGTGTTATTGGCCGGCAGGGTGATGACGATGGCCAGCTTGGAATTGCCGTTTGTGCTCTTGCCGACATTGAAGCTGGCCGAGTTCACGGCCGGGGAGTTGAGCAGCACCACGGCGCCGCTCTTGCTGCGCGCGCCGGCCGGGCTGACCGTGATGGCGCCGCCGCCGACGGCGGCGAAGCGGCCGAAGTCGAGATTGCGGGTGGTGGCGAGCGTCACCACCTGCTGCGCGGCGGCGCGCGGCGCCACGCCAAAAAGCGCCCCCAACAGCAGGGCGCCGATTACGACCGGGCGCAGCGTCGCCGCCGCGCGGGGTGGTGCGTGCACCTTACGCTCAGTTGTATTCGACCGTGGCGATCACCGTGCCGCTGTAGCTGCCGGGCGCCTGGGCCGACGCCACGGTCAGCACGCCGCCCACGAAAATCGAGCTGGCGCCGGCGGTCAGGGTGCCGGTGGTGACGTTGCCGGTGATGGCGCCGGCGCCGGTCAGGTCGCTGACGGGAGCGAACGGCATGGTGTTGGCGCCCGAGGTCAGCACGGTGGTGCCGCTGAGCGCGATGCTGTAGCTGGCGCCGCTGTCGCCGGTGACGTCGAAGCGCGCCGCGGTGGAGGCACTGCCGGTCAGGCCGATCACGGCGCCGCCGACGGTGCGCACGCCGCTGGTGCTGACGGTGACCGAGCCGCCGGTGGCGGCGGCGAAGCGGCCGAAGGTCAGGTCGGCGACCTTGGTGATGGCGATCGGCGCGACCACGGTGGCGCTGGAGGTGGCGGTGGCGGCGGCCGCCTGGGCGGCGCCGCCGACGCTGGCGCCGGCGATCAAGAGGGCGGCCATCAGCAGGCGGGCGGTGGTGGTCTGGCGGGTGAACTGGCGGGTGAACTGGGACATGCGGGTCTCCTTGGATGGGGGGATGCCGTGGTTGGCGTCAGAATCATTCTGCTGGTAATTGCCGCATGGCACTTTGTTGCCTATCAGAACTTTGCGGCATTGTGAACGCCGCGTCTTCTCAAAGATGCAATGTTGAAATATAGAAATAAAGGCATCAATTTCATCTATAATTGTTTTTCCATTTGATTCGAATCAAGGCGCGGCATGAGCGGCAATCCCTTCACGATCCTGATGCAAATGTTTTACGAGCCCGGCCTGGCGTTCGCAGCGCTGCGGCAAAAATCGCACGCCTGGCTGCCGCTGCTGCTGGCGCTGCTGGGCACGGCCGTGACGCTGTGGTACGCCTCGAGCGTCGACCCGGTGTGGATGGCGGCGAAGCTCGCCGCCGATCATCCCGACTGGCCCGCCGAGCGCGTCGCGCAGACCGGAAAAATGCTGGCCAGTCCCTTGATGAGCGTGTGGTCACTGGTCGCCACGCTGATCGCGTATGCGGTGTCGGCGCTGTACCTGCTGCTGGCCGGCCGTGTCATCGATGTCCAGTTCAGCTTCGGGAAGTGGTTCGCCTTTTCGTTGTGGACCCGCGTGCCCGCCGTGCTGGTGCTGTTGCTGTCGGTGCTGCAAGTCGCCACCAGCCACGGCCAGGTCGCGATGGAAGACTTGAATATGGTCTCGCTCAATTACCTGCTGCTGCACCTGGCGCCGTCGCATCCCTGGTACGGCCTGGCCTGCGCGCTCGACCTGAGCGCGCTGTGGTCAACCGTGCTGACCGTGATCGGCCTGCGCGTGTGGACCGAGCGTAGCCTGGCCACCTGCGTCGTGGTGGCGATCTTGCCGATGCTCCTCATCTTCGGCCTGTGGGCCACCAAAATCATCGCCTTCGGGTAAATTCGTTTAACTTTCCCCTCTCGAACATGAATCGAAAAATCATCGGCGCGATCGTCGTCGCGGCCTTTATCGCGGTGCCGCTGGCGGTCAAATTCAGCGGCGGCAAGCGGCCGGTCGAGGTCGAAGTGGCCAAGGTCGAGAGCCGCCAGATCCTGCCCTCGATCCTCGCCTCCGGCAACCTGGTGTTCCGCCAGGAGGTCCAGCTGTCGAGCGAAGTGATCGGCAAAGTGGTCGAGGTGCTGGTCAAGGAAGGCGACAAGATCGAGCAGGGTCAGGTGCTGCTGCGCCTGAACCCGAGCAGCTACAAGGCCTCGGTGGCGCAGCAGGAGGCGCAGCGCCGCAATGCCCTGGTGGGCATCGAGCGGGCCCGCGCCAACCTCGAGAATCAGCGCCGCAAGCTCGAACGCAGCAAGCGCCTGGTGGAGGCGAAATTCATCGACGCCAGCAAATACGACGAGGAAGTGCACCAGATGGAACTGGCGCAGGTCGATCTGCGCGCCAACGGCGAATCGCTGCAGCAGGCCCAGGCCATGCTGGCGCAGGCCAACGAGGCGCTGGCCAAGACCGAGGTGAGGGCGCCGATCTCCGGCACCGCGACTTCGGTGCAGATCAAGGTCGGCGAGACGGCGGTGGCCAGCACCACCGGCATCGCCGGCTCGAACATGATGACGATCGCCGACGTCAGCAGCCTGATGGCCGAGGTGAATGTCGACGAGGCCGACGTCGCCAAGGTGGCGCCGGGCCAGAGCGCGCGGGTGTTCCCGGCGGCGTTTTCCGACAAGCCGGTCAGCGGCAAGGTCGAATCGGTGTCGATGACGCCCAAGGCCGGCGTGCAGGGCCGCAGCTACACCGTCAAGATCCACCTCGACAGCCCGAATCCGGCGCTGCGCACCGGGATGACCTGCCGGGTCGAAATCGCCACCAGCAGCGGCGCGGCCAGGCCGGTGCTGCCGATTCCGGCGATCCTGGCCACCGAGGCCGACAGCGCCAAGGGCGTCAAGGCCGGCAATTACGTGTTCGCCGTGGTCGACGGCAAGGCGCGCAAGAAGGTGGTGGAAGTCGGCCTGGCCGACGACAACAACCAGGAAATCGTCAAGGGTCTTGCGCTCGGCGACACGGTAGCGACCGGGCCGGCGCGCGTCCTGCGCGCGCTTATCGACGGCGCGCCGGTCAAGGTGGCCGTGCCGGCGCCGGCCGTCAAGACTGCGAGCGCGGCGCCGTGATCGTCCTGTCGGGCATCACCCGCCACTATCAGATGGGCGACCAGACCGTGCGCGCGCTGCAGGGCATCGACCTGCACGTGCGGCGCAACGAGCTGGTGGCTTTCATCGGCGCCTCCGGTTCCGGCAAGTCGACCATGATGAATATCGTCGGCTGCCTTGAACGGCCCACCAGCGGTACCTACCTTTTAAATGGCCGCGACGTCGCCAGCCTCAATGGCGACCAGCTGGCGCAAGTACGCAACAGCGAGATCGGCTTCATCTTCCAGAGCTTCCACCTGCTGCCGCGCGCCACCGCGCTGGAGAACGTGGCGCAGCCGCTGATCTATCGCGGCATCGCGCCGGCCGAGCGCAAGCGCATGGCCGCCGAGGCGCTGGTGCATGTCGGCCTTGGCGATCGTCTCGGCCACCGGCCCAACGAGCTGTCGGGCGGCCAGCGCCAGCGCGTGGCGATTGCCCGCGCGCTGGTGGGCAAACCGTCGATCCTGCTGGCCGACGAACCGACCGGCAATCTCGATTCGTCCACCAGCGCCGACATCCTGGCCATGATCAAGGAGCTACACGCGGGTGGCCAGACGGTGGTGATGGTGACCCACGAACCGGACATCGCCGCCGAGTGCGAGCGCATCGTGCGGCTGCAGGACGGCGTGATCGTCAGTGACAGCGCCAGTGCCGGCCCCAGTTCCAGTTCCAGCCCCGCGCCAAGGAGCCCTGATGTACCTGTTCGTTGAATCGCTGCGCTCGGCCCTGCTGTCGATCCGCGCCCACCGGCTGCGCAGCTTCCTCACCTCGCTCGGCATCATCATCGGCGTCGCCTCGGTGATCACCGTGATCTCGCTGATCCAGGGCCTGTCGAAAAGCGTCACCGCGCAGTTCGAGGGCCTGGGCGGCAATTCGCTCACGGTCAGCGCCAAGGACGACTTCAAGGATGTCATGCGCGGCAAGCGCAACTACCTCAACTTCGACGACATCGAGCAGCTGCGCGCCCACATCGACGATATTCGCGACCTCAGTCCGAGCTTTTCGCCGGCCAGCGGCGATGTGCGCTTCGGCAGCCAGAGCGCGCTGGTGCGCGCGACCGCGACCACGCCCTCGTTCCAGGACGTGCAGCAGCGCTTCGTGCAGGCCGGGCGCTTCATCGGCCAGTCCGACGAACTGGGCGCGCGGCGGGTCTGCGTGATCGGCGAAAAACTGATCGAGGACTTGCACCTGCCGGCCAACCCGCTCGGCCAGTTCGTCCAGTTCAACGGCGAATGGTTCAAGGTGATCGGCGTGATGGAAAAGCGCGGCGACCTGTTCGGCATGTCGCAGGACAGCGACTTGATCATGCCGTTTCGCACCGGGCGCAGCATCAGCGGCAACAACAAGCGGCCGGCCATGTCGATCTCGGTCTCGCTGCGCGACATCGCCAGGCTCGACGAAGTAAAGAACCGCATGACGAGCGTGCTGCGCAGCGCGCACCGGCTGACGCCCGCGCAGCCGGACGACTTCAAGATCGAATCGTCCGACATGATGGCCAAGACGCTGGCCAACATCACCGGCACGGTGACGATGGTGATGGGCGGGATCGTCGGCATCGCGCTGCTGGTGGGCGGCATCGGCATCATGAACATCATGCTGGTGTCGGTGACCGAGCGCACCCGCGAGATCGGCATCTGCAAGGCGATCGGCGCGCGCAGCCGCGACATCATGATGCAGTTCCTGATCGAGGCGGTGACGCTGTCGGTGCTGGGCGGGGCGATCGGGCTGCTGCTCGGCTACGTGCTCGGCTTCGCGATCGCCAAAGCGATTCCGGATTTCCCCGACGCCTACGTGCCGTGGTGGGCGGTGGCGCTGGCCTTCCTGTTCTCGGCCGGGGTCGGCATTGTGTTCGGCGTGATCCCCGCCAGCAAGGCGGCCAAGCTCGATCCGATCGAAGCGCTGCGTTACGAATAGAAACAAAATCGCCGGCCCTTCCGTGCGCCAACGCACGGAATTCGAGGTTGCATCTGATAAACTTCTTTCATCCCAGGCGCATTGTCCTGAAGAGCGAAAGAGGAATACCATGAAAAACCTGATCACTGCCGCCGCGCTTGGCGCGGCCCTGCTGGCCGGCGCGCCCGCGATGGCGCAAACCAATCTCAGCGTCTCGGTCGGCCAGCCCGGCTTCTACGGCCGGCTCGATATCGGCGACTTCGGCCCGCCGCCGGTGGTCTACGCCCAGCCGGTGATCATCGAGCGCCAGCGCTACATGTCGCAGCCGATCTACCTGCGCGTGCCGCCCGGCCACCAGAAGCACTGGAACAAGCACTGCGCCCAGTACAACGCCTGCGGCCAGCGCGTGCTGTTCGTGCGCGACGACTGGTACAACAACACTTATGCGCCGCGCTACGTCCAGCAGCATCCGCGCATGGAGCGGCGCGAGGTGCGTTACGAGAATCCACGTCCCGAACACGGCCGTGAATATTACGTGCAGGAAGAGCGCGGTCACGGCAAGCAAAAGGACAAGGATCGCGACGACGACGGTGACCGCGGCCACGGCAATGGCCACGGCAATGGGCACGGCAACGGCAAACACTGATTCCCTGTACACTCGTGGGTGAGGCGGCGCCGCGCTTGCGGCGATCGCCAGCCCAGGAGTGACAATCACAGGAGCCTGTTTTGCATAGCGAAATCGTGGTGGTCGGCGGCGGCGCCGGCGGTTTGGAACTGGCCTGCAAACTGGGCCGCAAGCTGGGGCCCGACAAAGTCACCCTGGTCGACCGGGCCCTCTATCACATCTGGAAGCCCTCGCTGCACGAAGTGGCCGCCGGCACCCTCGACATTCACCAGGAGGGGCTGTCCTACCAGATGCTGGCGCATGACAATGGCTTCACCTTCGTCTACGGCCCCATGACCGCGCTCGACGCCGGCGCCAGGTCGCTGACGGTGGGGCCGATCAAGGCGCCTGACGGCGAAGCGGTGCTGCCCGAGCGCACGCTCGGCTACGGCGCGCTGGTCATGGCGGTCGGCAGCACCTCGAACTACTTCAACGTGCCCGGCGCGGCCGAACATACCATTTCCCTCAATACCACCGAAGACGCGGAACGCTTTCGCCTGCGCCTGCTGCGCCTGCTCGCCATGGCGCAGGAGGGCGAGCAGAACGGCAAGCCGGCCGCGCAGGGCGCCGGCATCGACATCGTCATCATCGGCGGTGGCGCCACCGGGGTCGAGCTGGCGGCCGAATTGCGCGAAGCGAGCGGGGTCTACGCGGCCTACGGTTTTCGCCACATGCAGGCCATGCGCGACGTCCGCCTGACGCTGCTCGAAGGTGCGCCGCGCATCCTTGCGCCCTTGCCCGAACGGGTCTCCGGCGCCGCGCTCAAGCTGCTCAATGCGCGCGGCATCGCGGTCGTCACCAACTGCAAGGTCAGCGCGATCGGTCCGGGCGAAGTGAGCGATTCCGAAGGCAATACCTATCGCGCCGACCTGTGCGTGTGGGCCGCCGGCATCCGCGCGCCAGCCTTCCTGGCCGAGCTTGGCCTGCCGCTCACGCGGGTCGGCCAGATCGACGTCGACGCCTTTTTGCGCGTGAAGGGATACGCCGACATCTATGCCATGGGCGATTGCGCCGCCTGCGTCGACCGCGACGGCAATCTGGTGCCGCCGCGCGCCCAGGCCGCGCATCAGCAGGCCGACTTCCTGCTCGATCTGTTTCTGCGCAAGGTGAAGGGCAAGCCGGCGCCGAAGCTCGGCTATGTCTACCACGACTATGGGTCGCTGGTGTCGTTCGGCCACACCACCACAGTGGGCAGCCTGATGGGCGCGCTCAAAGGCTTCAGCTGGTTTGTCGAGGGATTTTTCGCCCGCACGATGTATGTAAGTCTGCACCTGCTGCATCACCGCGCCGTGCTGGGCGCGGTGCGTACCGGCGTGCTGGCGCTGGCGCGATTCCTGATTCGGCGCACCACGCCGCTGGTCAAGCTGCACTGATTGCAGGCTGGACCCCGCGCACGGGAGGCGCAGCTGGCGCGGTCCGCCCGACGGGTGATCGTTTAATTCAATTTCCTGCACCGCGTCACGTTCCGACTGCATCGACTGTGGGTCGGGCCATCCTCGGCCCGACGCGATGCGGCAGCGCGCAGCGCCGGTCCGGCGCTATGCGGCAGTGGCAGGCGCCGGCGCGCTCGGCAATGTCATGCTGAGCACCGTGCCGCCGGCCGGGGCGGCTTGCAGGCTCAGCGTGCCGCCCAGATAGCGGGCCCGTTCGCGCACCAGCCGCACGCCGTGACAGCCGTTCTCGCCACTGGCAGCATTGGCCAGGCCGACGCCATTGTCGCGCACCGTCAGCATGATTTCTTCCTCGTTATCGTCGAGCACCACATCGACTTCGCTCGCCTGGGCGTGGCGGGCGACATTGCGCAAACCTTCCTCCAGGCAGCGCAGCAGGGCCACACCGTGGGTGCGCGGATAGCTCAAGTCTTGCTCGGGCAGGCTGATGCGGGCGATCATCTTGTGCTGGGCGCCGAACTCGCTCACCAGCTCGCCCAGCGCGGCCTTGATGCCGAGGAATTCAAGCTTGTCGTTCCACAGCGCCAATTGCATCTGGCGATTGGTCTCGATGATGTTGAGCAGCAGCTGCTTCATCTGGGCGCTGCGGTGGTGCAGGTTTTTTTCGTTCGGCAACTGCTGGTTCAGCAGTGTCAGGTGCATGGTCAGCGCGGTCAGGGTCGAGCCTAGGCTGTCGTGCAGCTGGCGCGCCAGCAGGCGCCGCTCTTCGTCCCAGCAATGCGTGACGTGGCCGAGCAAATCGGCCAGCTCGGCGGTGCGGGCGGCGACCTGGCGCTCGATGTCCTGCTCACTTGTTTGGGGCAGCGGTGCTGTCATGTTGACACTTTGTGAAAGTTTCCCAGATCATACAACAGCTTGCCTTCGGGTGTCGCCAGCACGGATCGTGCGCGCGTTCCGGGGGCTGTGGCGCGCGCAGTGTGAGGTGCCGAACAGTCGGATCGGGCGATGTCGGCGACTCTGTGGCGAGCGCGGGGTGCCTGCGACGGCCCCGTGTCAATCCACACTGACCCATTCACCATTTACCAGTATCAGGAGCCACCATGTCCAGCAAACCGAAAGACGCCATCGCCATGCTCACCGCCGAGCACCGCGAGGTGGATGACATGTTCAAGCAATTCGAATCGATGGGCGACCGCGCCAAGGCCAAGAAGAAAAAACTGGTCGACGAAATCTGCACCGCGCTGACGCTGCACACGTCGATCGAGGAAGAAATTTTCTATCCCGCCGTGCGCGAGGAAGTCAAAGACGCCGAGGATATTTGCGACGAGGCGCTGGTTGAACACGCCAGCGCCAAGGATCTCATTTCGCAGTTGCAGGAAATGGATCCGGAGGACGAGTTGTACGATGCCAAGGTGAAAGTGCTGTCCGAGCAGATCGAACACCACGTCAAGGAAGAAGAGCAGGAAATGTTCCCGAAAGTGAAAAAGTCCAGCCTGGACCTCATCGCCATCGGCGAGGAAATGGCCCAGCGCAAGGAAGAATTGCTGGCCTCGGCCTGAAAGGGCGGGGCGCTTTGACCCGCCCGTTCTGGCGCGCGGGTGAGGGCGCGGTTGGCGCGCGGTCTGGCACCTGCTGGCGCTGCGACCGGATCGGCGCCGTGAAGGCGTCAGCGGGCAGATCGGCGCGATGCGCCGCGCCGCCCTGCGAGGCCGCGCCTACTTGACGGTAGCGAGCGGGGCGGTTTCGCCGATCGCTTCGAGCAGTTGGGCGATATCGACCGGCTTGACGAGGTGCATGTCGAAGCCGGCCTCCAGCACGCGGCGCTGGTCGTCGGCCAGGCCGTAGCCGGTCAGGGCGATCAGTTTCATGCGGCTCGTGTCCTGGTTCTGGCGCAGGCGGCGCGCCACCTCGTAGCCGTCGATGCCGGGCAGGCCGATATCGACCAGCGCCACCTCGGGCAGGGCGGCGAGCGCCAGTTGCACGCCTTGCAAGCCGTCGGCGGCCTGCTGCACCGTGTAGCCGAACGCGCCCAGCATGGTCGCCATCATGTCGCGCCCATCCTCGTTGTCCTCGATCAGCAGCACGGTCGGCTTGCCGCTGTCGATCTCCTGCACCGCCAGCGGCACTGCCGTGACAGCGGGCGCCACACCCGGCAGGCGGATCGTGAAGGTGCTGCCGGCGCCGGCGCCGGGACTGTCGGCGCTGACGCTGCCGCCGTGCAGCTCGACCAGGCGGCGCACCAGCGCCAGGCCAATGCCCAGGCCTCCTTGCGAGCGGTCGATCGTGATGCTGCCCTGGACGAACACGTCGAACACATGCGGCAACAGGTCGGCCGCGATGCCGACGCCCGAATCGCGCACTGTCAATACGACATCTTCCTCGTCCTGCAGCACGGCGATGTGGATGTCGCCGCCGGCCGGCGTGTACTTGAGGGCGTTGTCGATCAGGTTGGTGGCGATCTGTTCGAGACGGGTGGGGTCGCCGTCGACCCAGCCGGGCGTCAGCTCCAGGGTCAAGCGGTAGTTGCCGGTGCGGCCGGTGGCCTTGAACGTGTCGAGGCAGGCCGTCACCAGGGCCGACACTTCCATCGGCTGGCGCGACAGCAGGATCTTGCCCGACATCGCGCGCGACAGGTCGAGCAGGTCGTCGACGATGCGGCTCAGGTGCTGGCTCTGGCGCTGGATGATGACTTTGGCGCGGCCGATGGTGTCGGGGCCGGCGCCCTTGAGGCCAATCAGCGAGGCGGCGCTGCTGATGGCGCTGAGCGGATTGCGCAGTTCGTGGCCGAGCATGGCGAGGAATTCATCCTTGGCGTGGTTCTTGCGCTCGGCCGCCTGGCGTTCCTCCATCTCGCGCGTCAGGCGCTTGTTGGTGGCGGTCAGTTCGGTGGTGCGCTGGCTCAGCTTGTGGGCCTGGCGCCGCAACTCCTCGTTCTTGGTCGACAGCGCGACGAACACCGACACCTTGGCGTGCAGAATCTGCGGGATAACCGGGGTGAACAGGAAGTCGGCAGCGCCGCGCTGGTAGGCTTTCAGGCGGTCGATTTCGTCGGCCAGGAAGGCGGTGACGAAGATGATCGGAATGTCGGCCGAACGGGCGCGCTGATGGATCGCCTCGGCCGTTTCAAAGCCGTCCATGCCCGGCATATTTACGTCGAGCAGGATCACGGCAAAATCGTGCAGCAACACCTGGCGCAGCGCTTCGTGCCCCGAGCGCGCGGCCATGACTTCGTAATTGGTTTCTTCGGCCCATTGGTCGAGCAGACTCGTCAGCGCAAGCAGGCTGGCCGCGTCGTCGTTGACCACGAGAATTTTGGATTTGTCGATTTTCGGCACGTCATTCCTGCACTGCGATTGAATTTTTTGACTATCTTGCTGTCTCTTTGACAGGATAGCAGAAGCGGTGTTTCCCTCACGCACGATAGCAGGCATATGTTGGACGTGTTCACTAGCTCCAGATAATCATATCAATGGCGTTGCCGACTGTCAAAAGACATCCACAGGAAGTGTGGACGGATGTGGGTTCGCTGCCGCACATACAGCGGCGCGGCCTTCTGCGATAGTGGGAACGTGTCCAGTTCAACCGTTGTATTGGCGGACCGGCTCCCCCAAAATCGAAAGGACAGAAATGAATATCCATTCCATCGTCGATGACGAATTCCACCTCAAATGCTTCCGCGAGCTCGTCGAGGCGCCGATCAGCGCCTTGCGCGGCGTGAGCAAATCGGACGCCCGCGCGCTGAGCCAGGCGTTCGGCATCAACACGATCGGCGAACTGGCCGACCTGCGCTTCGTGAAGTGGGCCGCGGCGATCAAAACCCTGGCCGCCGTCGAAAACGACACGCCGGCACAACGGGCCAAGGAAGTGCTGCTCGACGACGCCGTTGAAATGACCTTCCCGGCCAGCGATCCGATCTCGGTCGACGCCGGCATCACCCGCATCGAGGTGCCGCCTGAAAAAGTCGACGCCAGCACCGATCACCAGTTGGCCAAGGAAGTGGAGGCGAACTGCGAAGCGGCGGGCGACGCCGGCGCGGTGCCGCCCAAGGCCGGCAAGGCGAATCAAAAGGCGGGGCACTGAGCAATCATTGCCCGGGCCCTTTGCGGTTGCCAAAGCGACAAAAAGCCAGCAGACATGCTGGCTTTTTGCTTTCCCGTACGGGGGCGAAACACGGGGTCAAGTTGAGTTGACCCCGAGCATTGGAGCGGAACAAACCGGCGAACCGGACGGGGGCTGGTCTAACGCGTCGGCGCCAGTTCCGGTTTGCCGACCGGCAGCAGGGTGGCCGGCTGGGCCGAGGTCGCGCAGAAACGGTTCTTGCCGCCGCGCTTGGCTTCGTACAGGGCGTAATCGGCGATGCTGATCAGCGCGTCGACCGTCTCGGCGTCGTCCGGATAAATGCTGATGCCGATACTGGTCGACAGTTTGAGCGTCAGGTCGTTGATGAAGAAGGGCTCCGACACCGCCTCGACCAGCTTGGCCGCCGGTCCCTGGGCGTCGGACAGCCCGCTCACCTCGGTGAGCACGATCATGAACTCGTCGCCGCCCAGGCGCGCCACGGTGTCTTCCTTGCGCGAATTGGCCAGTAGCCGCTGGGCGACGATTTTCAGTACTTCGTCGCCGTACGCGTGTCCATACGTATCGTTGATCGCCTTGAAACCGTCAAGGTCGAGATACATGATGGCCGCCTTGTGATGATTGCGGTTGGCGTGCTGCAAGGTCGTCTCGATGCGGTCTTCCAGCAGGCGCCGGTTGGGCAGGCCGGTCAGCGCGTCGTGCAGGGCCAATTCCTGCTGGGCCCGGCTGTACTGGGCCAGTTCGCGGTACAACAGCCGTACTTCGAGCATGTTGTGGATGTGCTTGTGCACTTCGAGCAGGTCGAACGGTTTGCTGATGAAGTCGCGCGCGCCGGCTTCGAGCGCGGCGATCTTGAAGCTCGGCTGGGCGGTCAGGGCCAGCACCGGCAGGTAGCCGCCGTGCTCGATCTCCTTCAAGCCCTTCATCACCTGGAAGCCATTCAGGCCGGGCATCTGCAAATCGAGAAGGATCAGGTCGTAGTTGTGCTGCCGGTGCAGCGGGCATACCTGCTCGGGCAACATGGTGGAACTGACGCTGGTGTAACCTTCTTCGCGCAATATCTCTTCCATCAATTCGATATTGTCGGCGGAGTCGTCGACCACCAGGATCTTCGCGTTTAAGATGTCTTCTCGGCTAGGCATGCGGTTTCTCGGTCAAGGCGAAAATTCTGCGTGCCGCTTGTGGCGGCACGGGCATCTGATGGGGCCCTGTAGGCACCCTTGTTATGTTTTTTGCAAAATGCAGAGATGCAATGAATTTAATTCCCACTAGTGTAACAAAGATCGGGATGTTTCTTGTAGGACAGCGCCGCGTGCGCCGGTAAGACTATCAATTGTGCGAGTTACGGCGGGGCCGGGCCGACCATCCGCGCCACAGTGGCGATCAGTTCGGACGGCTCGACCGGCTTGGAGATGTGCGCCGCGAAACCCGCTTCGAGCGCGCGCAGCCGGTCTTCGGAGCGGGCGAAGGCGGTCAGCGCCACCGCCGGCACCTGGCCGCCGTTGGCGCGGCCGAGCGCGCGCACCTGGGCCAAGAGGCCAAAGCCGTCGACGTCGGGCATGCCCAGGTCGCTCACCAGCACGTCCGGCGCGCCCTCGCGGAAGATCGCCAGCGCCGCGCGCGCGCTGGCGGCGGTGATCACGCTGGCGTGGCAGTCCGACAGGATGCGCTTGATGAGGTCGCGCGCGTCGGGCTCGTCGTCGACCACCAGCACGGTGACCCCGGTCAGGTCGCGCAGCGTCAATTCCGGCGTGTGCGGCGACGGCAGATGGTAGGGCGCGCGGTCGGCGCGCGCGGCCAGCAGTTGCGGATTGGCAGCCGGCAGTTGCAAGGTGAAGCTGGCGCCTTTCTGCTCGCCCTCGCTCTCGACCCGGACCGTGCCGCCATGCTGCTCGATGAGGTGCTTGACGATCGACAGGCCCAGACCGAGCCCGCCGTGCTGGCGCGTGGTCGAGGCGTCGCCCTGGCGGAAGCGCTCGAACACGTGGGTGATGAATTCGGGCGCGATGCCGGCGCCGGTGTCGTGCACCGCGATCTCGACCTGGTCGCTCACCGCGCGCAGGGTGATCGTCACCAGGCCGTCGCGCGGGGTGAACTTGATGGCGTTCGACAGCAGGTTCCAGATCACTTGCTGCAGGCGCGCCGGGTCGCCGGCGATCATGCCGACGTCGGGCGCGTAATCGCGTTCGAGGCGGATGTTCTTGGCGTCGGCGGCCGGGCGCACGGTTTCGATGGCGGCGTCGATGAACAGCGCCGGCGCCACCGTCTGCATGTCGAGCAGCACCTTGCCCGAGGTGATGCGGCTCATGTCGAGCAAGTCTTCGATCAGCTGGGCCTGGGCGCGCGCATTGCGCTCGATGGTTTGCAGGCCGCGCTGCAGGTCGGCCTGGTCGCGGCTGCCGCGCCGCAGCACCTGGGCCCAGCCGAGGATCGCCGACAGCGGGGTGCGCAGTTCGTGCGACAGGGTGGCCAGGAATTCATCCTTCATCTGGCTGGTGCGCTCGGCCTCGGCGCGCGCCGAGCGTTCGCTCTCGAGCAGGGTCTTGCGCTCCTCGGCGGCGCGCTGGGCCGCCTCGTACAGGCGGGTGTTGTCGATCGCCACCGCGGCCTGGGCGGCGATGCCGCCGACGATGCGCTCGGTGCGCTCGGTGAAGATGCCCGGCTCCGGGTGGCCGAAGAACAGGCAGCCGAGCACTTCGCCCGAGCGCGCGATGACCGGCACCGCCAGGTAGCTGCGCACGCCCGGATGGCCGTGCGGCACGCCGTAGTGGGGCGCGGTGGCGCCGTAGCGCGGGTCCTTGGTGATGTCGTCCGAGCGCACCACCGTCTCGCCGCGCATGCTGGGGCCGAACAGGGCGGTGGCGCGCGGCTGGCCGAAGCGCTCGAACTCGGCCGGCACGCCGCCCGACAGGGTGTGCAGGGTGAACATGTCGCCCTGTTCGTTACGGGCGTGGAAGAAGAAGGCGCCGAAGCGCGCCCCGCTGATGCCGGTGGCGGCGTCGGTGACGGTTTGCAGCAGCGAGCGCAGGTCGCGCTGCGAGGCCAGCGCGCTGCCGGTGCTGTTGAGCAGTTCGAGCACGTTCGATTCGTCGCGCAAGGCTTGCTCGACGCGCTTGACCTGGTCGACGTCGGTGTTGGTGCCGAACCAGCGCACCACGTGGCCCTGGCGGTCGCGCACCGCGTTGACCCGCGTGAGGAACCAGCGGTACTGGCCGTCGGCGCCGCGGATCGGAAACTCCATCTCGAACGGGTTGCCGGTGCGGATAGATTCGTGCCAGCGCTGCAGCATGCGCGGCAACACGTCGGGGTCGTGCGTCGATTGCCAGCCCCAGCCGACGACCTGTTCGGGCCGGGTGCCGGTGTATTCGTACCAGCGCTTGTTGAACCAGACGATGGCGCCGTCGGCCTGCGCCATCCAGGCCAGCTGGGGGATCGAGTTGGCCAGCGCGCGCAGCACTTCCTCGCTCTGGCGCAGGGTGTCCTCGGCGTTCTTGCGGGTGCTGATGTCCTGCACCACGCCGGTCATGCCCAGGCCGCTGCGCTGGAGGTCGATGTCGCTGTGGTCGATCCGCCCCACCAGCGCGATCCAGCGCGGCTCCTCGCCGCGCGCTTCGATGCGGCACTCGATGTTGAGGTCGCCATGGTTGGTGTAGGCCTGCATGAATTCGCTGCGCACCATCGCGCGGTCGGGAGCGTGCAGGCGCTGGCCGAAGCGCTCCCAGTCGAGGGCGGTCTCGGCCGGCAGGCCGAAGATGTCGGCGCCGCGCGCGCCCAGCGACAGGCGGTCGGTGTCGGCGTCCCAGCGCCAGTCGCCCAGCCGGCCGGCCGAGAGCGCCAGCTGCAGGCGGTTGTTGCTGTCGAGCAGAGCCTGCTCGTCGGCCTTGCGCCCGGTGATGTCCTGGATGTAGCAGGTCAGGCCGTCGGGCGAAGGATAGCAGCGCATGTCGAACCAGGCGCCCAGTTCGGGATCGACGTATTCGAAGTCGAGCATTTCCTGGGCTTCCATCGCGCGCCGGTATTGCTGTTCCACCTCGCTGCCGACCAGCGCGGGAAATTCGTCCCACAGCACCTGGCCGAGCACCGCCTCGCGCGCCTTGCCCTGCGGCGCCAGCAGGCGCAGCGCGCGGCTGTTGATGTAGGTGATGTGCCAGCCGCGGTCGACCGAGCAGAAGCCGTCGGTGACGCTCTCGAGCATCGCCTCCATGCGCGCATTGGCCTGGCGCAGCGCTTCCTTGGCGTCGAGCAGTTCCTGCTGGGCGCGCTGGCGCGCCACCAGCACGCTGTTGGCGTTGCGCATCGCCGCCGAACGCATCAGCTCGAGTTCGTCGCTCATCGCGCGCCCCCGTTCAGGATCGCCGCCGCCAGCGCCGTGCCTTCCACCCGCGCGCGGATCTTGGCGAAGGCACCGGCGCGGCTGGCGCTGTGGTCGCTGCTGCAGGGCGCGAAGCCGCAATCGTCGGTGGTGCCGAGTTGCTCGGGGCGGATGAAGCGGGCCGCGCGCAGCACCCGGTCGCGCACCAGTTCGGGCGTCTCGACGGCCGCCGCGCTGGGCGCGGTGACGCCGATGAACACCCGCTGGTGCGGCTTGACGTATTGGCCGACGATCTTGAGCACCCGCTCCGGCTCGGCCTCGCCGGCCAGCGCGATGTAGAAATTGCCGGCCTCCAGCTCGAACAGGCTGGGCAGCAGGTCGGCGTAGTCGAAGGCGGGCCCGTGCGCGCGGTAACTGCTGCCGGGGCAGGTGTGCACGCCGAGGCGGGCGCGCTCGGCGGCGCCGTAGCGGCCCAGCACCATGTTGTTGAGGTCGATGAAGCTGTTGAGCAGTTCGCCGCTCGGGTCGAGCTGCATGGCCAGCCGGCCCTCGACGAAATCGACCTGCACGCTGGCGGCGCCGGCGTCGAGGCAGCGGCGGATTTCGGTGTCGTGCTCGGCCAGCAAGTCGTCGATGAACTGGTCGCGCGCGTAGTCGGGCAGCGGATCGGCCGGGTACAGCATCGACAGCGCCGACGGCGAGATGATGGCTTGCTTGACGGCCGCCGCGCGCGCATAACCCTGCGCCACCCGCAGGTAGCTGTCGGCGTAGCGCTGGTAGCGGAACGGCCCGCGGGTCAGGCGCGGCAGGCGCCGGCTGTGGCCGGCCGCGTAGGGGATGTCGAAGCCCTCGGGCACGGTGTTGGCGGCGCCGTCGAGGCAGTAGGACCAGAAGCTCGGGTACTTGCCTTGTTCGCCGTCGGTGATCACCGGCGAACCGGTCGCCTCCATTGCGCGCACGGTGTCGCGCACGGCGTCGCGGTAGGCCGCCTCGCGCGCCTCGGCCGGCATGCCGTCGGCGGCGAAGGCGGCCATCAGCGCGGGCGGGCGGGGAATGCTGCCGATTGGCTCGGTGGGGATCATCATGTGCGGCGTGTGCGATCAAAAAAAAGGCAAGCCCGGCACGCCGCGCCGGGGGCGGCGCGGCCCGTCACGGCGGGTGGGCCTGAAGGTGATTCTAGCCCAGCCCCAGCCGATAGCCTCACACGTTTGCTGGCCATCACGGGCGGCCGTGCTCGCCGCCGCCGCGCATCTGCCGTCCGACCGCCGCCAGCGCTTCCTGCAGCTGTTCGAGGTCGTAGGGTTTTTGCAGCGAGAGGTAGGGAAAGTTCAAGTGGCGGAGCAGGGCGTCGCCGTAGCCGGAGGCGAAGATCACTTGCAACGCCGGCTGGCTGGCCATCGCCTGGCGCGCCAGTTCGACGCCCGACACGCCCGGCAGGCTGACGTC
>JBDSTZ010000046.1:0-4017 GCA_039927975.1 Massilia sp.
GAGGCGCGCCGGCCGAAGCACAGGATCTCGCTGCCGATGTAGGTCGCGCCCGCCGCCAGGTCGACCGTGTGATCGAGTTCGACGTGGGCGTCGTTGAAGAAGATGGTCTCCTGCGGCAGCCATTCGACGCAAGCGCCCTCGCCCGCTTCGAGGCGCACCTGCTGGCGCGAGACCTTGCCGTTGGCGCGGTACCACTTGGCCGCGCCGGGCGAGGTCAGGAGGCAGTGAGTGCCCGCGCCGGCCTGCGCGTCGATCGTCAGGCGGTCGCCGCCGACCACGCCGCCGGGCGGATGGACGACGATCGCGTGGCAGATCCGCGCGCCCTCGGGATAGAGCGGCTTTTGCACCCGCAGCGGTCCGCTGTGGCTGCGTTCGACCAGGCGCGTGGTGCCGCCGTCGTCGGCAAAGCGCAGCCGCAGGCTGGCCTGCCAGGCGGGGTGGGATGGATAGGGACGTGAACAATCGGGCATAAATAGCGGTATAGCATGATTTATGCCAGCATTGGCGGGAGAATTGGCCACCTTGGTGCGCGCGCGCGTGCGTTTTACGCACCAAATCAATGCAATGCACTGGATCGGTGCATGCAGCGTGGTGCGCGCCCTAGAACTTCACGCCGAGCGAGAAGCCCAGTTGGTCGCGGTCGGTGAAGGCGTTGTAGTCGCCGCCCCAGTTCGGCGCCCACACCAGTTCGGCCAGGTAGCGCTGGCGATACTCGGCGCGCAGCGCCAGGTTGGCGGTCTTGCGGCCTTCGTTGATGAGATTATCGGGCGACCAGCCGCGCAGGTCGTGCACCAGCAGCATCGACGCGGCCAGGTTCAGGCGCGGCAGCACTTCGCGCCAGCGCGCGTCCAGGCGCAGACGGTAGGCGTAGGCATCGCTGGTGACGTAACCGCGCAGGCTGCACTGCTTGGCGGCGTCGGGGGTGTTGACGACGCAGGTCGTGCCGATCGGCCCGGTGCCGAAAATTTCGTGACGGCCGTAGCGGCGCACTGCCTGGTCGGGCAAGCCGCCGACATGCTTGGCCACCAGCTCGGCGTGGGCACTCATTGCGGTGGCCGCGCCGACGGTCCAGTCGTGCTGCACGCCGATCTGGGCCTGGGTGAAGGGATAGCGGTCGTAGGCGTGAAACAGTGCGCCCGGCGCGACCGCGTTGACGTCGGCGCGCAGCAAAGCCGGCGCGGTGGCGCTCAGGAAGCCCGGCAGCACATCGCTGGGGCTGAACAGCAAAGGGAAATTCGGCCGGTAGGACAGTTCGCCGAACACGCTGGTGGCGCCGCGCTTGTGCGAGAAGGACAGCGCGGCGATGCGGATCGCCTCGGCATATTCGGTGAAGAAGGCGACGTTCTGGCCGTTCGGGTCGCCGGCGATCAGCGCAGCTCCCGCGCGGCTCGACTTGCGCAGGCTCGGGATCTGCGTGCGCCCGGTGTAATGCGCGAGGTACAGACCGAGGTCGGTCCCGAGGGCGGGCGGCTTGCAGTTCAGGCCCACGCCGAATTCGGCGCCGTCCGGCTTGGGGGTGGCGATGCGCTTGATGTAGGCCTGGTTCTTGAGCCGATCGCGGTCGTTGGTGACCGGCTGGCCCGACATGACCCTGTCGCAGCCGCTCACCAGGTAGTCGTTGAGCGACCAGAAGGTGCCGCACATGTCGAGCGCCGAGGGCCGGAAGCGGGTCTGGTAAAAGCCTTCGAGCGCCAGTGCCGGGGTGGGCGCGAGGCGGCCGAACAGGGCCGGGACCGGCACCTTGTTTTCCTCGGGCGTGGTGCCGGGCCGGTGCATGGCGGGGAAATCCTTCGGGTTGAGCGCTTCCAGGCCGCCGGCGAAGCCGACCCGCTCGCCCCAGTCGAGGCTTTGCTGGCCGACGCGCACCAGCGCGCGCATGCCGCCCGGCGCACCGGCCGCCTCCACATAATAGTCGGCCAGGGCGACGCCGGAAAAGCGCGACAGCGGCGGCGCGCCGGCGTCGCTGAGCGGCTGGCCGGCGCTGTAGCCGTTGGTGATATTGCCCCAGGCGCGCGCCTGATCACGCAGGGCCTGGTCGTACCACGCCTTGATCCGCACGAAGCCGGCCAGGCCGCCCTCGGCCGCGCGCAGGTTCAGCACGCCCTTGACGACGGTCGAGGTGGCGTCGTGGCGGCGGAAGTTGGTGTTCGGGTCGTCGGCGTTGGCGCCGCTTAGCGAGGCGCCCTGCAAGCCGGCGGCGGAGGCATTCAAGGTGGTCAGGAAGGCCGGATCGGCCGACTCGGTGCGATAGATGGCGCCGGTGGTGACGCGGCCGCTGGCGCTCAGTTCAAGCGCCAGCGCGCGCGGCGCGCCGAGCAACGCCAGCGCCGCCAGGGCGCCGGGCGCCAGGCGGTCGAGGGCGGTGCGCGCGGGGCGCTTGAAGTGGGCTCTCATTTCATGACTCGATCAGGGGGCAATGTCGGCCAACACGCTGCCAATACGCCGGCAATGCGCGACCCTTGCTTATTTAATATTAGTTGAGCGTAATCGACCTTGAAACCGCCGGTCAACTAGCAATGATGATGGATATTCAACTCTATGCGGGGCGCATGGGATCTGTGGTTTCCTGGTCGCCGGCGTCGGGACCGAGCGCGCTCCAGGCCATCATCGCGCTCAGGAACACGCTCCCGCTCAACGCCGGCAGCAGGTCGCTGTGGCGCAGCCGGTCCATCACCGGCCCCTTGACCTCGGCCAAATGGAGCGCGATGCCGCGCGCGCGCAGCGCCTCGTTCAATTCGGCCAGCGCGAACAAGGCGGTGGTGTCGATGTCGTTTACGGCCGACAGCACCAGCACCAGCTGGCGCACCGCGTCGCGCGCGCGCAGCTCGGCCTCGACGCGGGCCTGGACCTCGGCGACGTTACCGAAAAACAGATTGGCGTCGATCCGCAACATCAGCAGGCCGGCGCTGGTCCGGCCCGGATAGCGCTCGACATTGCGGAAGTGTTCAGTGCCGGCGATACGGCCAAGCACCACGATGGGCGGCCGGCTGGCGCGCCAGATCAAGGTGCCCATCGACAGCAGCACGCCGACGATCACGCCCGCCTCCACCCCCAGCACCAGCACGCCGCCGGCGGTCGCCAGCAGGGCCAGCGCGTCGCCGCGGTCGAAGCGCCAGGCGGTGCGCAGGGTCGACAGGTCGATCATGCCGGCCACTGCGAGGATGATGGTGGCGGCCAGCGCCGGCAGCGGCAGCAGCGCCAGCCAGCCGGTGGGCGCGACCAGCGCCAGCGCCAGCAGGCTCGAAGCGATGATGGTGGCCAGCGGCGTGTTGGCGCCGGCGGCGAAATTGACGGCCGAACGCGACAGGCTGCCGGTGACCGGGAAGCCGCCCGTGACCGCGCTGGCCAGGTTGGCCGCGCCGAGGCCGATCAACTCGTAATTGCTGTTGAGTTTTTCCTGGCGCTTGAGGGCCAGCGATTGCGCGGCCCCCATGCTGCTCAGGAAGACCATGAAGCCGATCAGCAGCGCCGGCTGGACCAGCGCGCGCCAGTGGTTGGCGGAGCTGGCCAGGTTCAATCCGGGCAGGCCGGACGGTACCGCGCCGGTCAGGTGGATGCCTTGCACTTGCAGGCGCGCGACCAGCCAGGTGGCGCCCAGCACCACCAGCATCGGCGCCAGCCGCGCCACGCTGTCGGCCACCTGCGCGGAAGCGCCGAGCGCGCGCAGCAGCGGCGCCAGGAAATGCCTGGCCAGCAGCAGCGCGGCCAGCGCGCCGGCGCCGAGGATGGCGCTCGGCAGGTGCGGCGCGCTCAGCGGGCCGCCCAGCAGGGTCGGCAACTGGCCGTAGGCGATCACGATGGCCGAGGCGATGGTGAAGCCGCTCATCACCGGGCGCGAGAAGAAGTTGGCGAAGAAGCCGATGCGCAGCAGGCCGCAGGCCAGCAGCACCAGGCCCGACATGAAGGCCAGCTGGGCGGCCAGCACCATGTGAAGGCCCGAGCCGGGCACGGCCAGCGGCGCCAGCGCGGCGCTGGTCATGAAGGCGATGATGGCGGCCGGGCCGACCGACTGGGTCA
>JBDSTZ010000047.1:0-10958 GCA_039927975.1 Massilia sp.
GCGCCGATTCGGCCCAAAACGACTTGTTGAAGGTCTGAAAAATTGACGATTGTTGCCGCTGCTTTCGTTCGTCCGCACTGCGACCGATTTCCGGCTAAAAAGACGAATTGATCAGCAGTTCCCTAGCGCTAACCCGACACGCTGCTGAACTGCATCAGCAATGGCCTGCTCAGAGGAAAAAAAACCGTGTTTTTTCTTGGCTCCAACTGAGCCATCTTTGTCTGCCAGCAACGAAGTCGTCGGATACTTCATCATCGCTGACAGTGTTGCGTAAGTGAGATCTAGACCGAAGTCATCGTTCAAGAGTTGAAGCCTAGTGACAAGCCGGAAGGCTTGAGCATTGCCTTCAAATTTCAGAAAATCCTGCTTCTGTATTTCGGACATCGGCCGATTTCGCTCGTTCAGCACTGCCAACTTGCGATCCTTAAACCAACTTTGAATTGCGGCTTCGCCTTGGTGGCCAAAAGGCGGATTTCCTAAGTCATGAACAAGTCCAACCGCTGCGAGCAGTGCTGGAATATCTCTCTTCGCCGTGTCGTTGTCGCCAGCTATCTTGTGTTTGAAAGCAAGTGCAGTTCCGATGCTTCGCGCGAGGTTAGATACCTCATGTGAATGGGTCAGACGCGTTCTGACGCTGTCATTCTTTTCAAGCGGGAAAACCTGGGTTTTGTCCGCCAACCGTCGCACCGGCGTGGAGAACAGGATTCGATCATAATCACGCTCGATCTCCGTTCGAGTTTCTTCGGAATCTGAGCTTGCAGCACCGGATTCTTTTTCCTTTTTGCGGCGACTTGGAGCAAGCAACTGTGTCCATCGAGTGTCAAGTGCGTCAGCCATGGCTTCCTTGTTTGAATGTTTGGACAACTACCGCTCTTCATCTTACGTGAGACTAAAAATTCCCACAAGGGAACAAGTCCGCGAATGGTCTTCCGCTCTATGAGAGGACTATTTCAGGGCAGACCGTAGAGTGCCTCGTGCACTTCATCCTCTTCCGTGCAAGCAGTTGTGTCTCTCGGTGCAAGCGGTTGTGTCGTTGGTGCAAAGGGACGTGTCGTCCAACGCGAAACACACACCTTGACCCCGTCCCCCCGCCGGTCTATATTAATGACTGCAAAGTAAGTTACTGGATAGCATCATGCAATGCCCTTTTGATAGCTGCAAGCCGAGGTGGGAGCGCCGCAAGAACGCGCGTCCGCAGGAATTGCTTGCCGCCGCCCTCGACATTTTCGTCGAGCGGGGCTTTGCCTCCACCCGCCTGGAAGACGTGGCGCGCTTGGCCGGCGTGTCGAAAGGCACGCTCTACCTGTATTTTGAAAACAAGGAAGAGCTGTTCAAGGCCGTCGTGCGCAACACCATCGTGCCGGTCATCGGCGCCGCTGAAGAGAGCATCGCCGAGTTCGACGGCCACAGTGCCGAGCTGCTGCGCAGTGTCATGCTCAACTGGTGGCAACGGCTCGGCGCCACCAAGGCCTCGGGCATCATCAAGCTGGTGATGGCCGAAGCCGGCAATTTCCCCGACCTTGCCACCTTTTACCGCGACGAAGTCATCAACCGCGGCTCGGCAATGATCGCCGGCATGCTGCGGCGCGCGGTCGACCGCGGCGAATTTCGCCCGATGAACATCGACATCATGACCCAGGTGCTGATCGCGCCCATGCTCATGCTGATCACCTGGCGCCACTCGGTCGCGCCCTGCGAGCAGTCCGAACTCGATCCGCTGGCCTTTCTCGACACCTTCCTCGACCTGGCCTTGCACGGCATGCTGCCGCCGGCCGCCGTGTGAGGGCCGGCAAACGTTCCAAAAATCTTGCCCAAAACGCCAGAGCACCGATTTGGCGCTTTCATCCCTCTCAAACTGCAGACTGTCGCAATTTCCCGCGATCTCGGCCCTCTCGTCGTTAAGATGTGGGTTCCGAGGCCGTTCAACGATAAAATATCGGATTATTATTTTTTCCTCGAGTCATTACAATGAATATTGAACAAGCCCGCTTCAACATGATCGAACAGCAGATCCGTCCATGGAACGTGCTGGACCAGACCGTGCTCGATCTCCTGCTGGTGGTCAAGCGCGAAGATTTCGTGCCGGCCGCCCACAAGGCGCTGGCCTTTGTCGACACCGACATCCCGCTGCCTGGCGGCGAAGCCATGTTCACACCCAAGCTCGAAGCGCGCCTGCTGCAGGAAGTCAATCCAAAGAACCACGAGTCGGTGCTGGAAATCGGCGCCGGCTCCGGCTACATGGCCGCGCTGCTGGCGCACAAGGCGCGCCACGTCACCACCGTCGAGATCCTGCCCGAACTGAAAACCCTGGCCGAAACCAACCTGGCCAAGGCCGGCGTGGCCAACGTCACGGTTGAACTGGGCAACGGCGCCGAAGGCTGGCCGAAGGGCGCGCCCTACGACGTGATCGTCATTTCCGGCGCCCTCGAATCGCTGCCCGACGCCTTCCTCAAGCAGGTCAAGGTGGGCGGACGCATCGCCGCGATCATCGGCCAAGCGCCGGTCATGACCGCCAACATCATCACCCGCGTCTCCGAGACGGCGTACGACACGGTCAAGGTATTCGAGACCAGCGTCAAGCCGCTGACGGTGGCGCCAGTGTCGCACTTCACGTTCTGATCGGCCGCGCCATGAATCATCTGAGCGCTCCCGATCTCGCGGCATGGCTGGGCGACCCCGCGCGGGCGCGCCCGCTGCTGCTCGACGTGCGCGAAAACTGGGAATTCGACACCTGCAAGATCGACGGCTCGACCCAGATCGCCATGAACACCATCCCGGCCCGCATCGAGGAACTCGACGAGGAAGCCGAGATCGTCTGCATCTGCCACCACGGCGCGCGCAGCATGCAGGTGGCCGCCTTCCTTGAACGCCACGGCTTCGCCAAGGTCAGCAATCTGACCGGCGGCATCCATGCCTGGGCGCTGCAAGTCGACCCGGCCATGCCGACCTACTGACACCACACTTTCGATGACTCTAATGGAGCAAGCAATGCAGAAATCCCTGATCGCCGTGCTGATGGCCAGCGCCTTCGTTTCGCTCAACGCCCAGGCGGTCGACCTGATCCAGGTCTACCAGCAGGCGCTGGCCAACGACTCGGCCTACGCCAGCGCGCGCGCCTCGCTCGCCGCCGGCCAGGAGCGGGTGGCGCAGGGAAAGGCGGGCTTGCTGCCCACCGTGGGGCTGAGCGGCACCATCGCCCGCAACCAGAATGACTTTTCGCCCTTCAACGAAGGCCAAGTGGTCGGCAACACGGTCGTGCGCGGCGGCGGCCAGACCCTCAACTCGAACGGCTATACGCTGTCGCTGCAGCAGCCGCTGTTCCGCTGGGCGAACTGGCAGACCTATCAGCAAAGCAAGCTCCAGCAAGCGGTCAGCGAGGCCCAGTTCGCGCAAGCCCAGCAAGACCTGATCACCCGCGTGGCGCAGGCTTACTTCGACGTGCTGGCCGCCCAGGACACGCTGGAATTGACGCGCGCGCAAAAGGCCGCGACCACCGAGCAGCTGGCGTCGGCCAAACGCAATTTCGAGGTCGGCACCCAGACCATCACCGACACGCACGAAGCGCAAGCGGCCTACGACCTGGTGGTCTCGCAGGAATTCGCCGCCGTCAACGAACTGGAAAACCGCCGCTCCGCGCTGCAGGCCATCATCGGCGCCGCACCGGCCGGGCTGTCGCCGCTCAAGCCGGGCGTCACGCTGGCCGCGCCGCAGCCGGCCGCGATCGATCCGTGGGTCACCTCGGCCGAGAGCCAGAACTACGGGGTGGTGGCGTCGACCCTGGCCTATGAAATCGCCAAGCGCGACATCCTGCGCAACCGCGCCGGCCACTACCCGACCCTCGACCTGGTCGCCAGTTCGAGCCACAACAAGGTGGGCGGTCAGAGCACGTCGTCGGGAACCACCAGCGGCAACGCCATCGGCCTGCAATGGTCGGTGCCGATTTTCAGCGGCTTCGCGGTGACCAGCAAGGTGCGCGAATCGATCGCGCTCGAAGACAAGGCCCGCAACGACCTCGAAACGACGCGTCGCAACGCGGCGCTGGCGGCGCGCCAATCCTTCCTTGGCGTGAACAGCGGCATGGCGCAGGTGAAGGCGCTGGAGGCGGCCGTGGTGTCGGGCACCTCGTCGCTGGAATCGAATAAGCTGGGCTACACGGTCGGGGTGCGGATCAATATCGACGTGCTCAATGCGCAGCAGCGGCTGTACCAGACCCAGCGCGATCTGTCGCAGGCCCGCTACAACACCATCATGAACGGCTTGCGCCTCAAGTCCGCCTCGGGCTCGCTGCGCGAAGAAGATCTGGTGCCGGTGAATAACCTGCTGCAGAAGTAAGCTGTTCGAGACAGGCGGCGCCGCCGGGCGCTCGTCTGTCCTTTCCTGGCTCTGCACCATCGGCGCTCGCCTGGCCCTTCCGGGCTCTGCACCTTCGGCGCCCGAAAACTTCCGCACGCGCCCCTACCTCCAGCTCACACGTCGTGCCGGGCGTTGCCCAACACGACTTCACGCGCAGGCGAGAATCCATGGCACCGCCGCCGAGCGTTGCAGTATTCGCGCCAGAACGCGGCGGCCGTGCGCTCAGTCGGGCTTGTCGACCTGGTAGCCCTTGGCCTGCAGGTCCGCCAGGTAGCCCTTCGGATCGAGCAGTCGCTCGACCGACATGAGCGCGAACGTGGACTTGTTGGCCGCCAGCGCCTTTTCCACCGCCGCCAGCCATTTCTCGCGCTGGCGCTGTTCGATTGTGGCGATGCCCGGCTGCTTCTTGAGCGCTTCGCTGTCGAGCAAGGCCTTGTGGCAGCTCGCCGCCTGGTCGGGATAGCGCAGCTTTTCCATCACCGCCAGGTTGCCGATGGCCCAGGCGTTGGCCCGCACCCGAATCGCGTCGACGTCCGTTTCGAGCCGTTCGATCGTCTTGGCAAAACAATCCTGGTCGGCCAGCGACGACTTCTTGAAGTCCTTGAGCGCCGCTTTCGGCTCCTCCACTTCCACATGCACGCTGGTGTGGGTGATCTTGATCTTGTTCTTCTTTGCCAGCTGATTGGTCGCCGACCACACGATGTCATTCTTCGACAGCCCGGTCTTGTCGAGCGCCGTGTCGAACAGGTGCTGGGCGGCGAAAAACGGCCGCTCGCGTTCGATGTCGCTGTCGTCGCCCAGGTATTTTTTCTTGAGCGGCAGCCAGCGCGCGTACAGCTCGGGCGGCAACACCTGCGCCAGCGTGGCGCCGTCCGGATTCTTCTTGGCGCCTATCAGGCTCGGCAACATGGTCAAGACCTTGAAGGCGCTGACCGGGCCGCTCACCGAGATCGAGAAACCGCCTTCCGGTGGATTGATCAGTTCCTGCGATTCGAGCAGGATGCGTTCGGCCTGCGCCGAACGCCAGCTCATCTGCTTGGGCAGGGGCGAATATTTCCCAAGGATCCATAGCACGTGGTCGTCCTTGCTGACCTTCCACAGGCCGGGGCCGGGACGCTGCCCGGTCACCACCACCGCGTCGACTGCGGGGCTGACGGCCTCCTCGGCGGCCACAGTGGCCGGGGTGGCCGCAGTGGCTGCGTTGGCTGCGGCCCGCGTGGCGGGCGCGACGGGCGCGACGGGCGAGTCAGCCGGCGCGGCCTCGGTCTGCGCCAGCGCGGGCGCGGCGATGGTGATGCTCAAAAGCGTGGAGAGAATCAGCGTGCGCATCGTGCCTTCCTTGTTTGATGGAATGGCAATATTACTCCCGCTGAAATTTCCGAGATGTAAATATTTGTGTCAGCCCGCGTTCAGCCCGCCGCGCTGCGCATTGTCGGCGCGTTCGATCAGCTCGACCTTGTAGCCGTCCGGGTCGACCACGAAGGCGATCACGGTGCTGCCGCCCTTGACCGGGCCCGGTTCGCGCGTGATGGTGCCGCCGTTGGCGCGCACCAGGTCGCAGGTCGCGACGATGTTGTCGGTGGAGATGGCCAGGTGGCCGTAGGCGGTGCCGATCTCGTAGCTGTCGACGCCATAGTTGTAGGTCAGTTCGAGTTCGGCGTGATCGGGATTGGTGCCGTAGCCGACAAAGGCGAGCGTGTAGTTGTAGGCCGGATTGTCGTTGGTGCGCAGCAGCGTCATGCCGAGCACCTTGGTGTAGAAGTCGATCGAGCGTTGCAGGTCGCCGACCCGAAGCATGGTGTGCAGGATGCGCATAATGGTCCTTGGAAAAATGAAGAAACCTCGATTCTATGCGCTCCCGCCCGGCCGTGCAGCAGCCGGCGCCGCATCAGTTCTCCAGTCGCGCGTCGAGCGTGATGTTGGCGTTGAGTAATTTCGAGACCGGGCAGTGTTCCTTGGCGCGCTTGGCGGCCGCCTCGAACGCGGCCGGGTCGGCGCCGGGGATGGTCGCCACCAGCGTCAGGTGCACCGCCGAAATGCTAAAACCCCCTTCGACCTTGTCGAGCGAGACGGTGGCGGTGGTCTTGAGTTCGGTGGCGGTCATGCCGGCCTCGCCCAGCTGGCCCGACAGCGCCATCGTGAAGCAGCCCGCGTGGGCGGCGCCGATCAGTTCTTCGGGATTGGTGCCGGGGCCGTTTTCAAAACGGGTGTTGAAGCCGTACTGGGTCTTGTCGAGCACGCCGCTCTGGGTCGAGATCGCGCCCTTGCCATCTTTGAGGCCGCCACTCCAGGTGGCGCTGCCGGAACGTTTGATCATGATGGTTCTCCTGATGTTGGTGCCTGTTGTTGGCGAAATTGCCGGGATGAGTGCGTCCTTACTTGGCCGCCGGCGTGATGCGCCAGACGGTGTTGCCGACATCGTCAGCCAGCACGATGGCGCCGGCCTTGTCCATCGCCACGCCGACCGGACGGCCCTGGGCCTTGCCGTCGGCGCTGAGGAAACCGGTCACCACGTCCTGCGGCGGACCGCTCGGCTTGCCGTCGGCGAAGGGCACGAAGATCAGCT
The DNA here is from genome assembly GCA_039927975.1 of Massilia sp. Classification (GTDB taxonomy): domain Bacteria; phylum Pseudomonadota; class Gammaproteobacteria; order Burkholderiales; family Burkholderiaceae_D; genus JBDSTZ01. The sequence goes on from JBDSTZ010000047.1 coordinate 6,920, forward strand.
TGTAGCCGGCGAAGGGTTTGCGGTTCCACGAGCCGTGCTGGCCGACCAGCGCGCCGTCCTTGAAGGCGGGCAGGGCGTCACCGGTGTAAAAGGCCAGTCCCAGCGAAGCGGTGTGGGCGCCGAGCGCGTAGTCGGGCGCGATGGCCTTGGCCACCAGGTCCGGGCGCGGCGGCTTGACGCGGGTGTCGACGTGCTGGCCGTAGTAGCTGTAGGGCCAGCCGTAGAAGGCGCCGTCCTTCACCGAGGTCATGTAGTCGGGCACCAGGTCGTTGCCGAGCTCGTCGCGTTCGTTGACGCTGACCCACAGCGCCTTGGTCACCGGATTGATGGCCATGCCGACCGGGTTGCGCAGGCCTGCGGCGAACTGGCGGCCCTTGCCGCTGGCGCGGTCGAATTCCCAGATGGCGGCGCGGCCGAGTTCGGCCTCCATGCCGTTTTCGGCGACATTGCTGTTCGAGCCGACCGAGACGTAGAGCTTGCTGCCGTCGGCGCTGGCGACGACGTTCTTGGTCCAGTGGTGGTTGATGCCGGCCGGCAGGTCCATCACCTTCACGCCCTTGGCCTTGATGCTGGTCTCGCCTTCCTTGTAGGGAAAGCGCACCAGCGCGTCGGCGTTGGCGACATACAGTTCCTTGCCGACCAGCGCCATGCCGAAGGGGCCGTTCAAGCCTTCCAGGAACACCGTGCGGGTGGCTGCCGCGCCCTTGGCGTCGACTCCGCGCAGCAGGGTGATGCGGTTGGCCGAATCGGTGATCGAGCCGGCTTTTTTCATTTCGTGCTTCATGACCATGCCCTTGATGCCGCCGCCTTCCGGCTGCGAGGGCGGCTTGTTGGTCTCGGCCACCAGCACGTCGCCGTTGGGCAGCACGTAGACCCAGCGCGGATGGGCCAGGCCGGTCGCGTAGGCCGCCAGCGCCAGTCCGGCCGCCGGGGTCGGATGGGCGCCGTTTTGCCAGGGCGCGGTCGGCGCCACGTTGACGGTTGGAATCAGCGATCTGTCGACCGCCGGCAGCACCGGGTTGGGGCCGAAGCCGACCGGATATTGCTGGGCGGCGGTCGATTGGGCGAGGGCGGGCTGGGTCGTGAGCGCGGCGCCAAGGCTGAACAGGGTCAGGGCCAGCGCCGGCTTCACGGCCGGCTTCATAGCCAATTTCATGGCCGACTTCATGGCCGACTTCATGGCCGACTTCATGGCCGACCTCGGGCCCGCCGGCCTCATGCGCCCTTCCCCGTGACGTCGGTGGTGTCCTTGCGGTCGCGCATTGAATGGGCCGCGTCGGGCTGGGGATCGGCCTGGCCCGGCTCGCCGTCCGCCGGAATCGCTTCCTCCACTCCGCGCACGCCGTGCAGGTCGGTGTCGACCAGGCCGCGCGCCAGATCGACCGCTGCCTGCTTCATGATGCCGTGCGGCGCCTTCTCGTGGCCCTCGGGCGACTCGTCGCGTTCGTGCGGCAGGCGCTTGACGCCGTCGTTGTGCATTTTCTCGTCGGTGTTGATCCGGCGATCTTCGGTTTCCTTGACCATGCTCACTCCTTCGCTGACGCCCGATGGCGCATCTCTTATGCAAATGGTATCGGGTTAGCCCGATCGCGGTCGCGCAATTGGATCCGCCCGGCAGCGTGCGCGGCCTGCCCGCGTTTGCCTGGCCGGGCATGGCGGCGCTGGCGGCGGCCGTCTGGCAGAAGCGTGCATAATCGGTTACTCTGCTGCGTGTCGCCGTCTTCCTCCTCGCCGAGTCTTTTATGCCTGATCCGTCCGTTTCGACCACCGCACCGCAAAAAACGATCGCCCTCGTCGTGCGGCACAACACGGTCGGCATCGAGGGCCCGGTCGCCAGCATCGTCGGCTTTCTCGAAGGCGAGGGCTACCGCGTGGTGTTCGAGGCCGAGACCGCTGCCCACCTTGAGATGGATGGCATCGATGCGCTCAACGCCACCGAGATCGGTGCAGTGGCCAGCGCGGCCATCGTGATGGGCGGCGACGGCACCATGCTCGGCATGGCGCGCCAGCTGGCGCCCTTCGACGTGCCGCTGATCGGCATCAACCAGGGCCGGCTCGGCTTCATGACCGACATTCCGATCGAGCGTATGCTGCCGGTGCTGGCCGATATTTTGTCCGGCAAGACCAAGGCGGAACGGCGCACCCTGCTTGAAGGGCGCGTCATGCGCGAGGGCCAGATGCTCAATTGCGGCATGGCCGTCAACGACGTGGTGGTGGCGCGCGGCGCCGGCGCCGGCATGGTCGAGCTGAAAGTCACCGTCGACGGCAACTTCATGTACAACCAGCGCTCCGACGGCTTGATCATCTCGACCCCGACCGGCTCGACCGCCTACTCGCTGTCGGCCGGCGGCCCGCTGCTGCACCCGAGCCTGAACGGCATCGTGCTGGTGCCGATCGCCCCGCACGCGCTGTCGAACCGGCCGATCGTGGTGCCGGACGACAGCGAGATCGTGGTCGAGATCGTCGCCGGGCGCGACATCAGCGTCAACTTCGACATGCAGACCTTCACCCACTTGCTGCACGGCGACCAGATCGTCATTTCGCGCTCGCCGCACCACATCACCTTCTTGCATCCGGAAGGCTGGAGCTATTACGATACGCTGCGCGAAAAGCTGCACTGGAACGAGTATCCGTCCGGCGAAGGCAAGCTCAAGTAGGTCGCCGGCGCGCGCCTGCGCGAATGCAGTAAGATCCTCCCTGTCCAACCATCACACCCAACTTCATGCTGCGTACCCTGACCATCCGCGACTTCGTCATTGTCGAATCGATCGAGCTCGAATTTTCCAGCGGTTTTTCAGTCTTCACCGGCGAAACCGGGGCCGGCAAATCGATCCTGATCGATGCGCTGCAACTGGCGCTGGGCGGGCGCGGCGACGCCAGCGTGGTGCGCGAGGGCGCCGCCAAGGCCGACATCACGGCCGACTTTGGCGTCGCCGGCGCCGCCCAGGCCTGGCTCGAACAGAATGAATTCGCGGTCGACGAGGGCGGCGCGCTGCTGCGCCGGGTGATCGACAACGCCGGCCGCTCGAAAGGCTTTATCAACGGCGTGGCGGCTACCGCCGGCCAGTTGCGCGAGCTGGGCGACCTGCTGGTCGACATCCACGGCCAGCACGCGCACCAGTCGCTGCTCAAGGGCGAGGCGCAGCGCGCGCTGCTCGACAACCAGGCCAGCTTCAAGGATGCCGGCGCGCAGCAGGACGCGCAGGCGGTGGCGGCCGGCTACAAGGCGTGGCGCGCGCTGGCGCGCCAGCGCGAGGAATTCGAGACCAACGCCAAGAACGTGCTGATGGAGCGCGAGCGGCTCGAGTGGCAGGTGGCCGAACTGGCCAAGCTGGCCGTCAAGCCGGGCGAATGGGCCGAGATCAGCAACGAGCACAGCCGGCTGTCGCACGCCGCCAGCCTGCTCGAAGGCGCGCAGGAAGCGCTGGCGGCGATTTCCGAATCGGACCATCCGATCCTGTCGCAGCTTTCCGCGCTCAACACCAGGCTGGGCAAGCTGGTCGACGTCGACGCCCAGCTGCAAAGCGTGCTCGACTGCATGGAACCGGCCCGCATCCAGTTGCAGGAAGCGGTGTACGCGCTCAACGATTATCTGGACCGGGTCGAACTCGATCCGGCGCGCCTGCGCGAAGTCGAGGCGCGGCTCGAAGCGATTCACAGCACCGCGCGCAAGTTCCGCGTGACGCCGGAAGAATTGCCGGAGGAATTCAGCCGCCTCGACAACGAGCTCAAGCAACTGGCCGACGCCAGCGACCTGGATGGCTTGCGCCTGCAGGAAGAAAAAATCAGGGCGCGCTATATGGAAGCGGCGACCAGCTTGTCTGGCACGCGTGCGATTGCTGCCAGCTTGCTGGGCACCCAGGTCACGGCCGCCATGCAGGAATTGAACATGACGGGCGGCAGCTTCGTGGTCGGCTTGAATGCCTGCGAGCCGGGCGCGAACGGGCTCGAACAGGTTGAATTCCTGGTCGCCGGGCATGCGGGGGTGGCGCCGCGGCCGCTGGCCAAGGTTGCCTCGGGCGGCGAACTGGCGCGCATC
>JBDSTZ010000048.1:0-2147 GCA_039927975.1 Massilia sp.
TCGCGTGGTTGTCGCCCACCGCGCAGCCTTCCATTTCGCCGAATTCGACAATGGCTTCGGGCATGGTCTGGCGGTGGATGTAGTTGTCCTTGTCGACATAGAATTTGTCGTACCACTGGTCGCCGGCGCCCTGGTGGTTGACCCACCAGCCGCCGGCTTTTTCGACGTCCGATCGGTACATGTGGTCGTCGTAGGGGAGGAACATCGCCTGGGCCGCGCCGCGCCCGACGAAGCCATCGTTGAGGATGACGCTGCGGCTGGGGTCGAGCTCATGCATTGCACGCAGGACCGTCTCGACATCGGGATTGTTGAGGTCGGCCGACACCTCGTTCTGCAGGGTGTAGTGGACCAGCGATGGATGGGAACGCATGGCGCGCACCATCGCCTTGCATTTCGAAACCATGAAGTCGCGGCTGAACGCGTCGGCCGGCGCCAGGCGCTCGCCGGGTTTCAGCATCTTGCCGAGCGCCATACGCCCCGCTCCCGGTTCCATCGTGCGGGTCAGGCCCATCTCGTCCTGGATGGCGAGCACTTCAGGCTTGCCGACGTTACGGTGGAAGCTGAGCGAGTTCAGGCCCAGCGCCTTGGCGGCGGTGACTTCGCGGCGCGCCAGTTCGGGCGTCGGGAACAAGCCGTTGTAGCCCCAGAAGCCCCACGAGATGGCGGTGTAGAGCTTGATGCGGCGGCCGTTGAGGCGGAACATCGCATTCTTGCCGATTCCCTCGGCGGCGAACCAGCGAAAGCCGAAGCGCACGGTTTGCGCGTCGACCGCCTTGCCGGCCTCGCCATCCGGCTTCCACTGCAGGCGCAGGTGATAGAGATGCGGGGTGTCCAGGTCCCACAACTTTGCCGAGGATACGCGCACGCGCAGCCGTGCGCTTGAGATGCCGGCTGCGCTGCTGATGGCGTCGACCTTGATCTCGGCCGCCACGGCCGCGCCCTGGTTGTCGACCACCGTCGCAGTTAACTGGGAGGCGGTCACTGTGCGCTTCGTCGCGATGTCGAGGTGGGCTGTGACGACGCGCGGATCGGGTGTGTTGAGCACCCATGCGTCGCTGATGCGCCCTTCGATCGGATGCACGCTCAGGCGCATGCCACGATCGATTCCGCCGAAGCCGTGGGAGCTGTAAAACTTCACGTTGCCCCAGGCTGCGTTGTTCGAATCCTTCCAGTCGTAGCGCCCGCCTGGATTGGTGATGCGGATGGCGAGACGGTTCGGCTGGCCAGGTTTCATGGCCGCCGTCAGGTCGCAGTCAAACGGCAATTCGGACATGATCGAATAGCCGACCAATACTTCATTCAAGAAGACTTCGGCGCGCAGCCGGGCGCCGCGAATGTGCAGCCAGACCTGCTGTCCCTGTGCCGAGGCGGGAATGTCGAGCGTCTTGTACCACCACGAGATTCCTGTCACCGCGCCATTTTGCGGCACCGGATCATCTTCAGCGTAACGGTATTCGTCGGCGGTATAGGGACGTTCGCCGAACTGGCCCCAGAAGTGCTCTTCGACCGTGGCCGGCAGCGTAACCACGAGGCCGCGGCTTTTATACAGCGCGTCCCAGCCGCCGGTGGGCGGATTGACCGGCAGCGCTGACATGGCGGGCACATTCTCGGGAAGATAAATGAGGTCCTGCTGCCATTTGGCTGCGCGGTCGAGCCAAAGGGTCCAGCCGCTGTCGGGGATGGCGAGCGGATCGGGCGCGGCGGCGCTGCTGGCCGCTTCAATGCCAAATGCTTTGAAGGAGCTTGCCAGGCCGAGCGCGGCCGAGACGCCAAGGAGATTGCGGCGATTTATCGAAATGGACATGGTGGATGGTTTTCGTGTTCGGACGGGAATGCGTTCGGCAGGTGAAGCAGGCACGCGCCTGTTTTCCCCGGGTGTCGAAGAGCATGCGCTCAGCCGCCGCGAACTTCAATTACGAAAACCATCAAACCGCATTTCGATAAACGGATGTTTACGCGTCACGCAATGCGCCGCGTCGCCGGCCAGCGGCCCGACGAGGCCTGCAGTGGGAAGTTGTGAGACGAAAAAAAACCCCGCAAGCACATGGCTCACGGGGTTTTTCTCTTATAACTAGCCTGACGATAACCTACTTTCACACTGGTTGCAGCACTATCATCGGCGTAAGCTCGTTTCACGGTCCTGTTCG
>JBDSTZ010000049.1:0-2025 GCA_039927975.1 Massilia sp.
GAGGGCGCTCAAGGCATCGCCGTCGGCGTTCACCAGGAACTGTTGTTCCTCTTTTAACAGCGCCAGCAACTCGGACATCGTATGCTGTTCGTCGCGCAGGGTGATCGTCGTGCTTGCCATCGTGTTATCGCTTTCGGGAGTGCAGCAGATCGCGCACTGTTTCCAGCAAGCCATCGGCCACTTTTTCTGAATTAACCTGGAACTGACCATCGGCGATCGCCAGCTTGATCCGTTCCACCTTCTTGACGTCGAATACGCCGCCGCCGGCCGCCTTGGCCAGCGCCTGACCCTGGGTCGACAGACGTACGCTGTCGGACGCCGCCTGATTCGCGGTCGCGGCCTTCTCGGCGCTCTTGGCGCCGGCGGCTGGTGTGCTCGAGGCCGGCAGGCCAGGCGTTGTCTTGACTGTATCGTTGATTTTCACAGCATCTTCCTCATTGGTCGGGGCACGAACCCCGGGGTATGCGTAAGTAACGGCCGTTGGGACCAAAACTTTAGCGCGGACCCGATCTTCGTGCAGGTCTTGATTAAAAGACCACTTCGACCAGTCCCCCCTGCCGCGCGACCCCGCTGATGATCGTGCCGGCCGGCGTGCGCACCTGCACCACCTGGCCTTCGCCCGCGTTGGCGATCGCGCGCGCCTCGGCCGATACCTTGAACCCTTCGCCGCTCGACACCACCCGCACCAGTTGTCCTTGTTGCACCACCGGCTTGCTGCGCAGCGCGTCCAACCGCAGGGGCAGGCCGGCCGGCAGCGCCGTCAGGCTGCTGCGCCCGAGCGCCTGGGCCATGTCGGTCACGATGCCGTTGGGCATGGCGGCGATGTCGCCCTTGAGCAGCACCAGCTGCGATTGTTCGATGGTCTGGCCGGCCGCCAGCGGCACTGCGGCGGCGACGTAATCGGACAGCACGCTGACCTTCGCTTGAATATACACCGTCCAGGATGAGGGCGCCGCACAGCGCACGCCAACGGTGGTCTTGCCCCAGGCGCGCGCGCCCGGCTGCTGGAACGCTTCCGGCGCGGCGCAGGCGGCCAGCTGCATGCGCTGGTCGAGCGGGCCGATCTCGACGCTGACCTGGCCCGGCAGGCCGGCCGTCTGGGTCTGCAGATAGTCCTGCGCCACGGCGCGCAGGGCCGCCAGGTCCTGGCGCGCGGGCGCGGCCTGCTGGGCCTGGGCGTTTGCCTGGGTGTGGCTTGCAATGGAGCAGCAGAAGAGGAGGGCGGCGGACAACAGCTTGTTCATGGGCGGGCCTTTCGAATGATGCCATGGTAGGCCGCCCGGGCGCCGAACGAAAGCGTGAATAGCCCGGTTTTGGCGGTCCTTCTCGTTCGATTGAGTTGCCGGCCACAGCCGTAAGATCGATCCTGTCATAACAAGATCATTGCCGCCACACCGGTCGCGATGCAGATGCGGAGCCTGACATGATTGGCAAACTCGACGATTACCTGCGCTTTAACGAAGCCGCCCTGAGCCTGCGTTCGCAGCGCCAGCAGCTGCTTGCTTCGAACATCGCCAACGCCGACACCCCCAACTACAAGGCGCGCGACGTCGATTTCGCCAGCGCCCTGCAAGGGGTGATAGCGCGCACCGCGCCGCCGGCCGGTACCCTGGCCGCCACTGCCCAGGGCCACGTCAAGGGCGCCGGCCAGAACACCGACATCCTGCTCGACGGCACCCCGGTGATGTACCGCGGGGTGGTGCAGGGCAGTGTCGACGGCAACACGGTCGACATGGACGTCGAGCGCAACCAGTTTGCCGACAACGCCCTGCGTTATGAAGCCGGCATCACCACCATCAATATGCAGATCCGCACGATGATGGCGGCCATCCAGGGAGGCAATTAATTATGTCGCTGTTTAATATCTTCAACGTGTCCGGCTCGGCCATGAGCGCCCAGGCCCAGCGCCTCAACACGGTCGCCAGCAACCTGGCCAACGCCGACAGCGCCACCAGCGCCAGCGGCGAGGCTTACCGCGCCAAGCACGTGGTGTTCGAGGCGGTCCAGACCGAAGGCGGCGGCACC
>JBDSTZ010000050.1:0-36440 GCA_039927975.1 Massilia sp.
CTTGGCTACGTATCGCCAGCTTCATTCGCCGAAAACTTTAGGAAAGAGGCGCTGGCTGCTTGAAACGGACGTGTCCACTATTGACAGTACACCTCACTGTGTCCAAAGGTGGCACTTGACCCCGTGCAGTGGATGGGCTCGGGTTAGCTTTAGCCGACCATCAGTTTGACCGACTTTAAATGCGCGCTGTCAGGCCCGGCATGGATGGTGAAGCTGCCCGGCTCGACCAGCCGCACCATGTCCGCGTTGTAAAACCACAGGTCGGACGGTTTGATATCGAACGATAGCGTTCGCTTCTCGCCCGGTTGCAGCGTCACGCGCCGGAAGGCTTTCAGCTCCAGCACCGGCCGGGTGACCGAACTGATGTCGTCGCGGATATAAATTTGCACGACCTCGTCGCCGGCCAGCTTGCCGGTGTTCGTGACGTCGACTTCCACTCGCGTCGATTGGCCGACAGCCATGCGCGCACTGGCCAGGCGCGGCTCGGAGATCACGAAGCGCGTGTAGCTCAGGCCAAAACCAAAGGGGAAGAGCGGCTTGACCGAGCCGTCGATGTAGCCGCGCCGCGCCGACGGCTTGTGGTTGTAGAAGATCGGCAGCTGGCCGACGTCGCGCGCTATCGACACCGGCAGTTTGCCGCCCGGGTTGGCGCGGCCGAACAGCAGGTCGGCGGCGGCGAAGCCGGTCTCCTGGCCCAAGTACCAGCCTTCGATCAGCGCGTCGGCGCGCTCGGCCAGCAGGTTCACCGACAGCGGCCGGCCATTGAGCAGGAATACCACGGTCGGCTTGCCGAGGTCGAAAATCGCCTTGGCCAGCGCGTTCTGCTGGCCCATCAGGTCAAGCCCGTGGCGGTCGCCCAAGTGGCCGTCGGCCCAGGCTTCGCGCGAGGTCTGCTCGTTGTCACCCAGGACCATGATGATGGTGTCGGCCGCACGGGCCGCTTCCACCGCTTCGGCGATCAATTTCGCGTTCACTTCCGGTGGCGTGAAGTTGATCTTGTCCTCGCCCCAGACGTGGCCCTCGGTGATGCGCACGCCCTCCGCGTAGCGCAATTCGAAGCCATGCGCCGCGCTGTCGGCCTTGAGGCCTTCAAGGATGGAGACGACGTGACGCGGCACGTCGGAGTAGCCGCCGATCGGACAGTCGTTTGCGTGAGTGCCCAGCAGCAGGACGCGGCCAACTTTTTTCGGATCGAGCGGCAGCAGACCCTTGTCGTTTTTGAGCAGCACCGCGCTGCGCACCGCCGCCTCGCGCGCCAGCGCCACCGCGTCGGGCGTCGCGGTCAAACGGTCGGCGGCGGCGGCATCGACGTAGGGCTGCTCGAACAGGCCACCCAGGAACTTCAGTTCGAGCACGCGGCTCACGACCGCATCGATATCCTTCCCGGCGATTTTCTTTTCGCGTACCAGCTCGCCGAGCAGCTTGTAGGCCAGGGCGTCGGGGGTTTCGATATCGATGCCGGCGGTGAACGCGCGCAGTGCCGCTTCCTTCGGATCGGCCGCCAGCCGGTGGCGCTGTACCAGCTCGTTGATGCCGAAATAGTCCGATACGGTCAGCCCCTTGAAGCCCCATTCCTGGCGCAGCACCTTGGTCAGCAGCCAGCGGTTGGCATGCGATGGCAGGCCGCCGATCTCGTTATATGACGGCATGACGGCGGCGACGGTGGTCTCCTTGATGATCTTCTCGAACGGCGGGAAGAACTCTTCGCGCAGGGTGCGCTCGCTCACCTCGGCCGGGCCGATGTTGGTGCCGCTTTCAGGCTGGCCGTGGCCTGTCATGTGCTTGAGCATGGCGAAGACTTTGTCGCCGGCGAGCTTGCGCGAGGTGCCGGAAAAGCCCAGTACAGCCGCCTTGCCGATCTCGCCGCACAGATGGGGGTCTTCGCCGTAGGTCTCTTCGATGCGGCCCCAGCGCGGTTCGCGTGCCACGTCCACCACCGGCGCCAGCGCCATGTTGGCGCCGCGCGCGCGCATCTCACGCGCGGCGACGCTAAAGACACGCTGCACCAGTTCGGGGTCGAATGAGGAAGCGAGTGCGATCGCCTGCGGAAAACTGGTGGCGTCGCGCGCCACATAGCCGTGCAGCGCTTCCTCGTGCATGAAGAGCGGGATGCCGAGCCGCGTTTGTTCGACCGCCCATTTCTGCGCGGCGTTGACGTAGTTGGCGGTTTCCAGCGCGTTGCGGTTGGCGAGGGCGCCGTTGTCGCCGGCCGCGCCGCCTTGACCCACCTGGCGGTCGGACGGGCGCGCCAGCATGCCGATGCCGTTCGGGTAGACCTTACGCGCCAGCTCGGCGGAGAAGTCGTTTCTGCTGTCCTGGATTTTCTTCTTGTCCTGCCAGACGCATTGCAGCTGCATGATCTTTTCGTCGAGTGTCATGCGGCCCAGCAGATCCTTGACGCGCTGTTCGACCGGCGCGCCCGCGTTCTTGTAGAGTGGCTGCGCGGCGGCGGCCAGCGCCATCGAGGGTGGCAGCATGGTCAGGCCGGCCAGGCCAGTCATCGACCCGAGGAACTGTCGGCGTGGTGCGCGAGGCGTGTCATCGTGCTCACTCATGTGGGCGTCTCCATCTTTGTTGGTGAGTGTTGTAGTGTCCTGAGTTGCAGATTCGTTAAATAGATATGGAGAGAATCGCCCTGATGCTGCGTCACAAATGCTCGCAAGGCCTCGGCCTTGCTGTGCTTTGTTCCTTGTCTCAGAACGATTTCTCCACATTTATTTTTGAACGAACTAGCAACTCAGGACACTAGTGATATTTGTACAGTGTGATGCGCTGTATGGTGAATTCGTCGGGATTGAGTCGCAGGTGGCGGCCCTGGTGGCTCTCGTCGCCATTGAGCCAGCGTTCCTCCAGCCAGCGGCCATCCTTGTAGCTGCCTTCGGTGAGTTTTTCGATGCCGACGCTCTCGTTGGCCGCGCCGGCGTCGGTGAAGACTACCGTCAGTCCTTTGCCGGCGATGATGAACTCATTCGGCGCGGTCTGGATTGTGACGCCGCCGCGGGTGTCGAGTTCCGCGTCTTCGGTCTTGCCCCACTGGTTGGCGAAGCTGACGTCGAGCCGGTAGCCGCCGAGTGTGACCTGGACCGGCCTGGTGTCGACCACGCCGTCGTAGTTGACCGGCACCTTGAAGCCGCGCATCACGCCACGCCCCTGCGATTGATGAATCAAGGGCGCCAGCTGGCCGATCAGGGCGAAGGCTTTGGTGAGCGAATCCTTGCCGGTGTCACGCAGGTCCTCGATGCCGAAGGGCGAATAGCCGATCGCGTCGAGTTCGCCGATCGCGTACAGCGCGTTGGCGCCCGCGTCGGGCCGGCCGGCGCGGTTGGCTTCGGCCACCAGCAGGGGATTGTCGGGCGTTTTATAGCGCTTTGCCAGTTCGACGAAATTGGCGAAGTAGATATCGAGCGCCATGATGTCGATCGACGGCGCGGCCCGCTTCCAGACGTCGAACAGATGCGGCAGCGGACCGGCGCTCGGGTACTCGCCCGGCTTGCGGCCCGGCCGCACGTTGGCGGCGTTGACGAACATCGGCAGCGGATACTCGGCCTTGCCGGCCTTGACGAGCGACTCGAGGAAGCTGGCGTAGCCCCATGCCATGAAGATTTCGTCGGCCGCCATTGAGGTGCCGAACACCTGGGCCCAGGTGCCCGAGGTGCGCTTGCCGTGTTCTTCCCACAGCTGCCCGAGCGCCGGCTGCAGGCGCCCGGCGTTGTTGCGCAGGTGCGCCAGCAAGGAGGCCGGTACCTCGGCGTCGAAGGCGGCGTTGGCCAGCGTGCCGTAGTCGCGCGGGTCGGGCAGCATGCCGACCTCGTTCTCGACTTGCACCATGATCACGGTGCGCTGCCGGTCGACCTGCTTCAGGTGGCGCAGCATGGCGGTGAAGGCGGCGGTATCGGCGGCCAGCACTTTCGGGTCGAACGGGGTGAGGATGTCCTGCGCCTGGCCGGCGCGGCTGCGGGCGCGGGTGAAGCGGGCGCTATCGTGCTTGACATACGCCGGCACGTAGGTCGACATCGAGTTTTTCCAGGCGCCGAACCAGAGCAGCACCAGGCGCTTCTGGTTGGCGCGCGCCTGTTTCAGCATGCCGTCGAGGATGGTGAAATCGTAGTGGCCTTCGCGCGGCTCGATCTGGTCCCATTCGACCGGCGCGAGGACGGTGTTGAGGCCGATCCTGTTCAGCGCGGGCCACTGTTTTTGCAGGTAGGCCAGGCTTGACGCGGATGAGTTATGCAGTTCGCCGCCAAGGATCAGGTAGGGCTGGCCATCGACGACGAGCTGGGGGGCGCTGCCTTGCTTGCGCAGCTGCGGCAGCGGCGGCGCTTCCGCGGCAGCCACGCCGGCGCAAAGGCTGGAGGCGAACATTGTCCCGATGAGGCAGAGCGCGAGGCGCCCAAGGGTCCGGCGTGCGGACGCGGTTGTTGCGGTGGCCATGATTCCCTTTTGTTATATGCGTCGCGCCCGTCGAGTGTAGAGAGCGGCGCGGGCGCTTGTCAATCAAAATATGTTATGAGTAATAGGCGATTAACCAGTAAAAGAATTGCGCAATCATATGGCTTCACCGACGCTCCGGGCAAAAAAAAAGACCAGGGCGGAGCGCCTGGTCTAAACATGTCGGCCAGTGAAGGCTGGCCGGCAGGAGAGGAGCGGTTGGCGGCTATGTCTTGTACGGTGAGATCGTGATGATGCGTCCAGCTTCATCGTATTGAAGCTCGGTCACCTTGATCGAGCGAAGGTGGGTAACCCCGTTCGACAAACTGCTGTCGTGGTAAAACAGGTACCAGCGGCCCTCGAATTCGCAGATCGAGTGATGCGTCGTCCAGCCGATCACCGGCGTCATGATCGGACCCTGGTAGGTGAATGGACCGTAGGGACTGTCGCCGGTGGCGTAGCACAGCAGGTGGGTGTCGCCGGTCGAATACGAAAAATAGTATTTGCCGCGATACTTGTGCAGCCAGGGCGCTTCGAAATAGCGGCGCGCATGGTCGCCGGCCAGCAGCGGCTTGCCTTCCTGGTCGAGAATGACGATCTCGCGCGGCGCCTCTGCGAACTGCTTCATGTCGTCCGACAGGCGCGCCACGCGCGGCAGCAGGGCCGGTTGGTCGGGGCCTGGTTCGTCGTGGGCCTCGCTGTATTCATTGTCGCGATACTTCTGCAGCTGTCCGCCCCAGATGCCGCCGAAATAGAGGTAGTGGACGCCGTCATCGTCGTACACCGCCGGGTCGATCGAGTAGCTGCCTTCGATCGCCTGCGGTTCGGGCACGAAGGGTCCGGCCGGATGGTCGCCGATGGCCACGCCGATCTGGAAGATGCCGTCGGCCCGCTTGGCCGGAAAGTACAGATAGTATTTGCCGTCCTTGCTGGCAGCGTCCGGCGCCCACATCTGGCGCGAGGCCCAGGGCACGTCGGCCACATGCAGCGCCACGCCATGGTCGACCGGGGTGCCGTCGGGACGGTCGAGCGAGAAGACGTGGTAGTCCTCCATCGCGAAATGGTCGCCATTGTGGTTGAACTCAATGCCGGCTTCGACATCGTGCGACGGATAGATGTAGATCTTCCCCTCGAATACGTGGGCCGACGGATCGGCCGTGTAGATGTGGGTGATCAGCGGCTGCGAGATGGCGCGTTCGGCGACATCGCTCACGCGAGCCTCGTCCAATTGGTCTGGCATTCGTTACTTTCGTTTAGGTGCGGTTGGCGTGAAGCCTGCGCGCGCCGAGATCCCTTTCGATCTCGAGTTCCACGGCTTTCTTGATTTCGTAAAAATACAGGGCGCCGATCCCGAGCAGGAAGGGGATCGAGGCGTACAGGCTGACCGACAGGCGGATGCCCTTGACCACCTGCACCGGCTGGCTGGCGATCAGGGCGTCGTAGCCGTAGCTCGACAGGAGCGCGGCGACCAGCGCGCCGCCGATGGAGAGGCCGGCCTTGAGGCCGAAGATCATGGCCGAGAACAGCAGGGCGGTGGCGCGCCGGTTGTTCTTCCATTCCGAATAGTCGGCGACATCGGCGATCATGGCCCACAGCAGTGGAATGGTGATCCCGTAGAAGAAGCCGTGCAGGACCTGGGAGATGAACACCAGGCCGATCGAGTCAGGCGCGTAGAAGTAAAACGCGAGCATGAACAGGGTCGACACGAACAGCGCGGCGCCGAACACGTCGCGCTTGCCGAAGCGGTCGGCCAGGCGCTTGGAGAAGCCGATCCCGACGATCATGAAGAGGATGCCGCCGGCGTTGAACAGGCTGAAACCCGAGGTGGCGGCGTCCTCCGGCCACTGGAACTTGGTCAGGCCGACGCCGGTCAGGACGTGATTGAGGCCGTCGATAAAGGCGAGGAAGCCGACGTCTCGCAAGAAGGCGGCCAGCGCCGGCTCGCTCAGGTAGTACTTGAAGTAGTAGATGTACATGCCGCCCTTGAGGGCCAGGGTGACGAACACCAGGATCGTCAGCACCAGCATGACCACCCAGGGGCGGTTGCGAAACAGGTCGGAGATGTCCTGGCCGATGCTCGACTTTTGCGCCGCGCTGGGGACGATGCGTTCGCGGGTGGTGAAGAAGGTCGCCAGGAAGAACAGGGTGCCGACAAAGGCGAACAGCATCATGGTGTTCTGGAAGCCGGCCATCTTGTCGCCACCGCCGAGTATGAGCACCAGCGGCAGCAGTAGCACCTGGATGATGAACTGCGCCACCATCACGGCGACGAAGCGGTAGGCCGACAGGCTGTTACGTTCGGCCATGCTGCCGGTGAGGACGCCGCTCAGGGCCGAGTAGGGCAGGTTGTTGGCCGAGTAGATCAGCATCAGCAGCACGTAGGTGAGGGCGGCGTAAAACACCTTGCCTTGGGCGCCGAGGTCGGGCGTGCTGAAGGCGAGGATGGCGATCAGGCCGAAGGGCACCGAGGTCCAGAGTATCCAGGGGCGGAATTTGCCCCAGCGCGTGACGGTGCGGTCGGCGATCAGGCCCATCACCGGATTGAAGCAGGCGCCGGCCAGGCCGCCGAGGAAGATGATGGTCGCGGCGCTGTTGGCCGGGATCTTGTAGACGTCGGTGTAGAAGAAGGCGATGAAGGTCAGCAGGGTCTGGAAGATCAGGTTGGCCGCCAGGTCGCCCAGGCTGTAGCCGATCTTTTCCGTCACCGAGAGCTTGTCGGTCGTTGTCGCGTTGGTCATGGTGTTCCGTTGTTATATTTGTGAGAACAGCGTGTCGGGGTGTCTCCAGGAAGCCTGCCGCGCCTTCACTGATAGTTAACATCAATCAGCGAAGGAATGAATAGCGCTACCATTTTTGGATTGTGACGGATTTGGTGGTTGACGTCAACAGTTGCCGTGAAGTTGAGGAGGATGGCGCATCGTGGTCCATCTGTACGCAGGCCAATCCCTTGTGTTAAAGTCACACCGCGCAAGGGTTGCGCAAACATCTCTTTGTTCCTTAGCGATCTCGCCATGACCACTTCCAAGCCTGTCACTCCTCCCGCGCCCGACGGCAAGCGCAGCCCGAATATGGTCGACGTGGCCAAGCTGGCCGGCGTGTCGCCGATGACGGTTTCGCGCGTCATGAACGGCAAGGCGACGGTACGCGCCAGCACGCGCAAGAAGGTGGCCGATGCGGTGGCCGCGCTCAACTACGCGCCCAATCAGGAGGCGCGCAGCCTGGCCGGCTCGAAACCGATTCGCGTCGGCTTTTTGTACAGCACCCCGAGCGGCGCCTACCTCGCCGAATTCCTGCTTGGCCTGCTCAATCAGGCGAGCCTGAACAACGTCCAGCTGTTTGTCGAAAAATGCGACCTGGGCGAGCAGGCCGTCGAACAGACCCAGCGCCTGATCGACAACTGCCTTGACGGAATCATCCTGCCGCCGCCGCTGTGCGACATCGCTTCGATCATCGACCGCATCGTCGACGCCCGCATTCCGCTGGTGGTCGTCGCCTGCGGCCAGCCGGATCCGCGCGTGGGCGCGGTCAGCATCAACGACCGCCAGGCGGCGTACCAGATGACGCGCCACCTGATCGAGCTTGGTCATCAGCGTATTGGCTTCATCATGGGGCATCCGAAGCAGTCGGTCAGCGCGCCGCGCCTGGCGGGCTACCAGGACGCGCTCAAGGAGCTGGGCGCCGACCCGTCGCCGGAGCTGGTGGTGCCGGGGATGTTTAACTACCGCTCAGGCCTGGACGCGGCCGAATCCCTGCTGGCGCTGGCCGACCGGCCGACGGCGATCTTCGCCAGCAACGACGACATGGCGGCGGCGACGGTGGCGGTGGCGCACCGGCTCGGCCTCGACGTGCCGGGCGACCTGACGGTGGCCGGCTTCGACGATACCGCGCTGGCCACCACCATCTGGCCGGCGCTGACCACCGTGCACCAGCCGATCGCCGAGATGGCCGAATCGGCGGTGCAACTGCTGGTGCAGCGGGTGCTGGCCGAACGCAACCGCGAAGGCGGCTCGGCCGAACATCTGCAGATAGACTTCACCCTGATCCGGCGCCAGTCGGACGCCGCGCCGCGCCTCCGGCCGCCGGCGCGGGTTTTCGCCTAGTTTTTCACCTGCCTCGCCTTCCGGCTTATTTCCTGCCTTGCGAGGCGGGGAAGTGCAGCGACTTGTAGTAGTCGAGCGAGTGGGCTGGCGGCGCCACGCCAGGCGGCAGCGGCAGTTTCGAGACCGACTGAAAATAGGCGATGCTGGCGTCGCGCCACCACAGCGCTTCCTGGTGCTGCTTGACCAGCAGCGCGGCCACGTCGGCGTGGCGGCGCGGGTCGATCACCCCGGCCAGCGAGGCCCAGCGCTTCTGCATGGCCGCCACCGTGGCCACGCCATGGTCGTAGTGCGCGATCAGTTCAGTCCATAAATTGCGGCCGGACGGCATCGCGTAATCCCACGGCAGGTGATGAAACCACAGCAGCAGCTCGGGCGGCGTGGTCTTGACGTTCTCGTATTGCGCCGCCAGCGCCGGCGCGTACTGGCCCACTGCATCGCTGCCGGCCGCCGTGCGGTCGAAACCGATGCCCTTGGCGTCGGCGCGATGGTAGTACACCGGGTTCCATTCAGACCGCTTGAGGTCGGCCACCCACGGTGCGGGGCCGTAGTGGTGATCGGTGCCCATCAGGTGGTGCAGGCCGAGTGGCGTCATGTAGTCGACCACGGCTTCGCGCGAGCCCATCATCATGGCTGCAATCGTGTCGACCGCGCGCGGCTCGGTGGTCCAGGTCTGGGTAATCCATTCGCGTGCGATGGCGCCGGCCGAGGCGCGCGGGTCCCAGGCCATGCGGCCGAAGGCGTACCAGTTGGCCTGGTCGAAATGCGAACCGCTCCAGGTGCGCTCGTCGCCGATGTTGGCGACGCCGGCCATGCCGGTCGGGCGCGTGCCCTGCAAGCTGCCGTCGATGACGTCGGCCACCAGCGCGCCTTGGGGGCGCACCCGCGTGTCGGTGCGCAGCACTTCCTCGAACAAGCTGCCGAGATAGGCCAGGTGGGTCGAGAAGCCCAGGTATTCCTTGGTGATCTGGAACTCCATCATCAGCGGGGTGCGCGGCATGGCGCCGAACAGCGGATGGATCGGTTCGCGCGGCTGGAAGTCGATCGGGCCGTTCTTGACCTGCACCAGCACGTTGGCGGCGAACTGGCCGTCGAGCGGCTTGAACTGGTCGTAGGCCTGCCTGGCGCGGTCGGCCGGAACGTCGTCGGCGTAGACAAAGGCGCGCCACATGACCACGCCGCCGTGCGGGGCGAGCGCCTCGGCCAGCATGTTGGCGCCGTCGGCGTGGCTGCGATGATAGTCCTGCGGTCCTGGCTGGCCTTCCGAGTTGGCCTTCACCAGGAAGCCGCCGAAGTCGGGAATCGCACGGTAGATCTCGTCGGCCTTGGCCTTCCACCAGGCGCGCACCGGCGCCGCCAATGGATCGGCAGTGGCGGTCTCGCCCAGTTCGAGCGGGGTTGAAAAACGTATCGACAGATAGACCTTGATGCCGTAAGGGCGCAGCGCGCCTGCCACGGCGGCGGTCTTGGCGATCCAGGGGGCGCTCAGCATCTCGGCCCTGGCGTTGACATTATTGAGGACGCTGCCGTTGATGCCGATCGAGGCGTTGGCGCGCGCGTAGTCGGTATAGCGGCTATCTTCGATCCGGGGCAGGGCCTGCCAGTTCCAGATCGATTGACCGGCGTAGCCGCGTTCGACCGAGCGGTCGGGATTGTCCCAGTGATCGAGCACGCGCAATTGCAGTGCCGGGGACGACGATTGCGCCAGCGTGTCGGGGCGCGCGCCGCCGCCGATCGCGCGCAGCCAGGCGAAGCTGCCATATAACAGGCCAATCTCGGACTGCGCCGCTATGAGGGTGACAGGCATGCCTTGCAGACGCACGTGGCGCAGCAGGTAGCCTTCCGCGCCGAGCGTCGACAGCGGCAGGCCGAGGGCGGCGATGGCCGGCAGCGAGCGCGGAGTGGCCAGCACCAACGCGCCCGCCTTCAAGGTGGCGCTGCGGGCGGGCGCGCGGCCCAGCATGCCTTTGATACCGCGTTCGAGTTCGGCGATGGCCGCCCTGGCGCGCGGGTCGTCAAGGCCAGGTGCGCTGATTGCGCTCACATTCTTTGCCAGCGCGGCTTGCGCGGCTGGGGCCAGGGGATGGTAACGCAGCCAAAGATCGTAACCGTCATCCGGACTCGCAAACGCGGCGCGCAGAGTAAAAGAGAGTAGCAGGAACAGGGCGGCCCGGGTCAAGTTCATCATTAAATATTGTCTCCTCTTGCCAGTCGAATCGCTGGGGTATGAATGTTAGCGCGTCAATCCGTCAGTATCGGCAGAATGAGGTATGTACGCAACGTTCATGTTCAGGACGAGCGTTGACAGCGCGACGGAGGCATTCTACACTTGAATGGTCGCGCTATCAAAAAAATGGTACGAAATGTTATGTTCAACCGAGAGACGCCATGCCGAACCCGCCACCGCACCGCATCGCATTACTGCTCGACCCCGACCAGCTGGTTCACCGCGAGCTGATCGCCGGCATCTCCGCGCAGTTCGCCCAGACCCGCGCCTCGTGGGACTTGATGCTCGAGCACGACTTCCGTCTGCGCCTGCGCGGCATCGAGCACTGGCAGGGCGACGGAATCATCGGCGACGTTGACGACCCGGCGGTGGCGGCGGCGCTGGCGCGCTGCAAGGTGCCGGTGGTGGGCATCGGCGGCGCCAGGGCCGATGTGGCGGCGTATCCGGCGATGGGTTTCGTCGGCCCGGACAACGAGGTTGTAATCGCACTGGCATATCGCCACCTGATCGAGGCGGGGCTGCGCCAATTTGCCATGTTCAGCGAAGCGGCCTCGCCGCGCTGCCGTGCCGCACGCGAGCGCGAGCAGGCGTTTTGCGATCTGATGCGGCGCGAACGCGGCGTGCAGGCGATCTACCGGGGCACCGGCGCGCCGTTGTGGGACGAGTCGACGGCGCAGATAATCGCCTGGTTGCGCAGCCTGCCGAAACCGGTCGGCATCATCGCCGTGAACGCCGCGCGCGGGCGCCAACTGATGCAGGCGTGCGAGCTGGCCGGCATCGCGGTGCCGGACGAAGTGGCGATCGTCGGCATTGGCTACGATCCGCTGCTGCGCAAGCTCGAACGGATTCCCCTCAGTACGGTGCGCCAGGACGTGCACGAAATGGGCCGCCACGCCGCGCGGCAGCTCGCGCGGATGATAGGCGGTTCGGGCGGTGCCGAACGTACGCTGGTGGCGCCGGTCGGACTCGACGCCCAGGCATCGAGCCTGCACCAGCCCAGCGGCAATCCGCTGGTGAGGCGCGCGCTGCACTTCATCAGGCTGCAAGCCTGCGACGGCATCAACACCGAGCAGGTCGCGGCCTACCTGGATGTGTCGCGCACTTCGCTCGAATCGTGGTTCCGGCGCGAGCTTGGCAACAGCGTGCACGGGGTGATCATGCGCGCCAAGCTGGACGCGGCCATCGAGATGCTGTCGACCTCCGACGCCAGCGTGGCCGAGGTGGCCGAGTGCTGCGGCTTCACGTCACTGCAGTACATTCATACCGTGTTCCGGCGCGAACTTGGATGCTCGCCGTGCGACTACCAGCGTGAGCCCCACGACAGCGAGCTCCCGCAGGTGCGCGCCTGGGACCGCGCCACCGGGTTGGCCCCTGTGCGGCGCCCGGCGCAGCGTCCCGTGTTGCGGCTGGTCTGAGCGTTGCCTGTTCAAGCCGGCCGCGCGCAGTAGCGCCGGGCCAGCAATGCGGCGGCCACCAGCATCGCGCTGGAGATCGCCATCGCCGCCTGGATGCCGGCGATGACGTGGGTCGCACTGCCGGCGGCGACCAGCGCGCCGAACACCGCGACGCCCATCGCGCCGCCCACCTGGCGCGCGGTGTTGAGCACCGCCGAGGCGACGCCGGCCTGGCGCCGCTCGACGCTGCCGAGGATCGAGGTGGTCATCGCCGGCACCGCCAGGCCCATGCCGGCCGGGATCAGCGCCAGGCCTGGCAGCATGGCGAGAAAACTCGCGGTTGCGGAGACACCGAACGCGCCGAGCAGCGCATAGCCGGCCGCGCCAATCAGGCCGCCGAGGATCATCGGCGTGCGCAGGCCTACGCGCGCGGACAGGGCGCCGCTGCCGATATTGGAGATGATGAAGGTGCCGGTCAGCGGCAGGAAGGCGAGGCCGGCGTCGACCGGCGAATAGTGGCGCACCTTTTGCAGGTAGAAGCTGAGGATGAAGATGACGCCGTAATAGGTGAAGTTGACCAGCACCCCGAACAGCACCGCCGCGCTGAAGCCGGCATTGCGGAACAGTTCGAGCGGCAGCATCGGGCCGGCGGCGCGGCGCTCGACCAGCACGAAGCCGATGCCGGCCGCCAGCGCGCAGCCCAGGCCGGCCAGCACAAAGGCGCTGCCCCAGCCTTGCGCCGGACCTTCGATCACGCTGCCGATCAGCGCGCCCAGGGCGAGCACCGCCAGTACCTGCCCGGGCAGGTCGAAGCCGCGCGCGCCGGCATGGGCGTGATGGCGCGGCACCAGCGCCTGCGCCAGGACGAATCCGACCACGCAGATCGGCACATTGACCCAGAAGATGCTGCGCCAGCCGGCGCCGGCGAGCAGGAAGCCGCCAACCACCGGACCGGCGGCGATCGAGACGCCGCCGGCCGCCGTCCACCAGCCGACGGCGCTGGCCAGCTTGCGCTTGTCGTGGGCGCAGGCGGCATTGATGATCGACAGTGAACTGGGCACCAGCAAGGCCGCGCCCACGCCTTGCACGGCGCGCGCCAGGTCGAGCGCGAGCACGCTGTTGGCCAGCGCGCAGGCCACCGACGAGACGGCGAACAGGGCGAAGCCAGCGAGGAAAATCCGGCGCGGGCCGAAGCGGTCGCCCATCACACCGGCCGCCAGCAGAAAGACGGCAAAGCCGAGCGTGTAGGCGTCGACCACCCATTGCAGCGGGCCGACCCCGGCGCGCAGTTCGGCGCCGATGTGGGGCAGGGCGACGTTAACGATGGTGACGTCGAGCTGCACCACCACGAAGGCGAAGCTGCAGGCCAGGATGATGGCCGGTAGCGCGGCGCCTGACGCGCCGTCGGCCGCCGCGCCGCCGCTCATCGCTGCCGCGCAGCCGCCTCGCGCTGGCGCAGGGTGGTCACGTTCCCGCGGTTGAGGCCCCAGTTGTCGGTCTCGACTTCATCGATGATGACGAAGGTGGAGGCCGGGTCTTTGTTCAGCACGCGGACGAGCAAGTCGGTCGCGCCTTCGATCAGGGCCAGTTTCTGGGCTGCGGTGACGCCCTCGTTGGTGATGCGGATATTCACATATGGCATGGCGATGGTCCTTGTGGGCAGGTAGATAAAGCTGATTACCAGGTACCGGCGCTGGCGCCGCCGTCGACGATCATCACGGTGCCGGTGGTGAAGCGCGAGTCGGTCAGGTGCAGTACCGCGTCGACCACGTCCTGGGCCGCGCCAATGGTGCCGCTCGGCGCCAGGGTCTTGAGGAAGGCCATGGTTTCAGGCGCGCCATCGTGCAGCGGTGTGTCGATGATACCGGGCGCCACGGCGTTGACGCGCACATTGGTGCCGGCCAGTTCGAGCGACAGCGCGCGCGTGGCGTTGTTGAGGCCTCGCTTGATCAGCACCGGCAGCAGAGCCGGCACCTTGGCGTTCGGCTGGAAGGCGATGCTGGCGGTGATGGTGACGATATGGCCGGCGCCGTTGGCGGCCATGTGGGTGGCGGCCTGCTGCGACGGGTAGAAGAAGCCCTTGAGATTGGTGCCGACGATGGCGTCGACGTCGTCCTCGGTGTAGTCGGCGACTGGCTTGGCGAGGAAGATGCCGGCATTGTTGATCAGGATGTCGACCTTGCCGAAGGCTGTGATGGCCTTGTCGAACAGGGCGGCGGCGGTCGATTTTTTGGCGATGTCGCCGGCGACCGTCAGGAAGTTGGCGGGGTTGCCCAGCCTGGCGGCGGCTTCCTGCAGACGCGCTTGGGTGCGCGCGTTGCCGACCACGTTGTAGCCGCGCGCGAGGTAGGCTTCGGCGATGGCGAAACCGAGGCCGCTGGAGGCGCCGGTGACGATGACGGTCTTGTTTGCATTCATGTGTGTGCTCCTGATGTGGTGGGATGTTGCGCCGCTTGTTTGATATCTCGGCGCCAACGAAATCACTATACTTATGTCGACCAGGTCGATAAATGGCCAGTATGGCAAATCAATTGATACACTATGTAATTAATCAAGCGACTGAGGATTACCATGCAGCGCCACTTCGACGATCTGCAGCTGGGCAGCATTGAACTGTTTTGCCTGGCCGCCGAGCAGGCCAGCTTCACTGGGGCGGCCAACGCGGCGGGCGTCACGCCGGCGGCCGTGAGCCGCTCGATCGCCCGGCTCGAAGAGCGACTGGGAGTGCGACTGTTCGTGCGCACCACGCGCCAGATCCGCCTCACCGATGGCGGCCGCCGCTACTACGAGCAGTGCCGGCTGGCGCTGTCTCAGCTGGTCGACGCCGAGCGCGAGGCGAGCGGCGCGCAAACGGCGCCGGCCGGGCCCTTGCGCATCAGCGTGCCCACGCCGTACGCCCATCACCGTCTGCTGCCGCTGTTGCCGCAGTTCCGCCGCCTGTATCCGGAGGTGACGCTCGATATCCACATCAGCAACCGCAATATCGACTTTGGCGAGGAGAGCTACGACGTGGCCATTCGCGGGCGCGACCCGGTCGATTCATCGCTCATCGCGCGCAAGCTGGAGGACGCCGAACTGGTGCTGGTGGCCGCGCCGTCCTACCTCAAACAGCGCGGCAGTCCGGCCTCGCTGGAGGATTTGCAAGGGCATGAATGCATCCAGTTCGACCTGCCGCGCACGGGACGCAAGATCCCCTGGCCGTTCCTGGTCGAGGGCGAGCAAGTGGACGTCTACACCGATGGCGGCTTTACCTGCACCGAGGACGTGCTGGGGATTGCGACGCTGGCGCGCAGCGGCGCAGGGATCGTGCAGACGTACCGGTTTGTGGTGGAGGAGGATCTGCGTGCCGGGCGCCTGATCGAGCTGCTGCCGCAGTTCGGCGGCACCTCGCGGCCCTTCATTTTGCTATATCCGCATGCGCGCCATCTGTCGCTGCGGGTGCGCACCTTTGTCGACTTCCTGACCGGGCAGCTGGTTCAACGCGGCAGGCCGGCGGGCGCCGCAAGTGGGCGCAAGTGAGTCGGGTGGTGCCGAGTTGTCAGTCGGCCTTTTGCGCGCGGCGGCGCAGCGCGAACATCGCGCCCAGGCCGAGCACCAGCAGCGGCAGGCTGCCCGGTACCGGCACCGCGCGCACCAGGCCTTCGATCACGTCGTTCTGGCAGGTCTCGCCCCAGTGCATGGCGAAGGCGGTGAAGTTGAGCAGGTCGCTGGAGGCGACGTTGATGGTGAACTTGATCTCCTGGTTGGCAGTCACGGTCCAGTTGCCGACCAGGCCAGTGTTGGCGACGCTGGAGGAAGAGGTCTTGACCGCCGTGGCCTGGCCGTCGCGGTAGTAGCACTCGGTGCCGAGGGCGCAGCTGATGAACGATTCGGAATTGAGAATGTTCGAGGCGTTGGTCGCGCCATTGAGCTTGTACAGCTTGAAGCTGCCGCCGGTGTTACTGAAGCGGTTGTCCAGGTTGAAGCCGTAGGACCACTTGGTGCCGTTGGCGGCGTTGTCGCCGGTGTGGTGGGCGTCGGCGCCGAACGGGTTCCAGCTCTGGGCGAGGAAGACGTCGCCGTAACCAATGCCGCCGGGCGCTGCGCCCGGATCGGAACCGGCGTGGCCGGCGAAGTTGGTGGCGATCGTCACCGTCAGCACGCTGCCGACACGGGTGATGGTGGCGCCATTGATGTCATACGTGCTGGCGCCGATGACGTCGCCGTATCCATGGTTGTCCGCACCCCAATACGCGTTGACCCCGGTGTCGCTGATGCCGCCGGCGTGCGCGGCTTGCCCTGCGAGCAAGGTCAAGACGGCCAGCGCCATGCCTAAAAGTTTATTCATGTTGGAACATCCCTGGATTATTGTTAGGTTTTATATGTTTGTAGCTTTATAGCATTAATCATGCCCGAAATAAACATTCGTTTCAAATCAATCGTTTAGCTGTGGTAAATACCGCAACATGTGCCTGTGTGTAAGAAATGCCGACAACCGGCTTCAACGTGGATCGAAATTGTTGCGAAGCAACGTCTTACATGCCACCATGTTTGGCAAAGTCGCATCCCCGCATTCATCCAGAGGACGTTCATGCCGCCTGCCGTACCCCGTATCCGCACCTTGCGCACTGTGATGGGCGCCGTCGGCCTCGCGTTTGCCGTCGCGGCCTGCCATCAGCCGACGGGCGAGAGCCTGCGCGCCGAAGCGCGCCAGTTTCAGCAAAAGGGCGAGTTGAACGCGGCTGTCATCAAACTCAAGAACCTGCTTGAGGCGCAGCCAAAAGACCTGGAGGGTCGCTACCAGCTGGCCACCGTGTACATCGAGACGGGCGACGCGGTGAGCGCGGAAAAGGAGATTCGCTACGCGCTGGACAACGGCTACAAGGGCGCGGGCGGCTTGACGGTGTTGGCGCGCACGCTGGTGATGCAGGGGCAGTTTCAGAAGGCGATCGCCGAGACCGAATCTGCCGCCGGGCGCGCCGATCCCGAGCTATTGAGCCTGCGCGCTGACGCTTTTCTAGGCATGGGCAAGCGCGACGAAGCCGGCCAACTGTATGACAAGGTCCTTGGGATCAAGGCCGACTACCCGGCCGCCCTGATTGGGCGCGGACGACTGGCCTTCCTCGCCGGCGACGCCGAAGGCGCGCGCAAGTACGCCGAACAGACCCTGGCGGCGGAGCCGCGCAACACCGAGGCGCTGCTGTTCAAGGGCGACCTGCTGCGCGCGCAAAACCAGAACGAGCCGGCGCTGGCCGCCTACGACCAGGTGCTCGCGATTAATCCCGCGCACCGTTCGGCGCATATTGAAAAGGCTTACCTGGAAATCGCCATGGGACGGTTCGGGGCGGCCCAGGCCGACCTGGAAGCGGCCAG
Source organism: Massilia sp. (assembly GCA_039927975.1). Lineage (GTDB taxonomy): Bacteria > Pseudomonadota > Gammaproteobacteria > Burkholderiales > Burkholderiaceae_D > JBDSTZ01. The sequence continues at coordinate 17,499 of JBDSTZ010000050.1, forward strand.
GAAGACCACGCCAAATAGCCTGCTGGTGGCCTATACCCAGACCCTGCTCGACTTTTCGCAGGGCCGCAACGCGGCAGCCCAGGAGTCGATGCAAAAGGTGCTGAGGGTGGCGCCCGAGCACATGCCCAGCGTGCTGCTGGCCGGCGCGATCAGTTTGAACATCGGCTCGCTGCACCAGGCCGAGCATCACCTGCGCCACTACCTTGAAAATAATCCCGACAATCTGTACGCGCGCAAGATGCTGGCCTCGACGTTGCTGCGCAGCGGCCACACGCCGGACGCGCTGACCGTGCTGGCGCCAGCGCTCAAGAGCGCCGGCGAGGATGTGCAGCTGCTGGCGCTGGCCGGCGAATCGTACATGCAGGCGCGCGACTTCAACCAGGCGGCGAGCTACTTTGAAAAGGCCAGCGGACTGGCGCCGCAGCAGGCCAATCTGCGCACCTCGCTCGCGTTCAGCAAGTTGGGCAAGGGCGAGCAGGGGCCGGCGGTGCAGGATTTGCAGCAGGCGGTCAAGCTCGACGCCAGCTCGCACCGGGCCGGCATCGCGCTGGTGCGTACCGAACTCGGACTCGGTCACATCGACAAGGCGTGGGAGGCGATGGCCGCGCTGGAAAAGGCGCAGCCGGACAACGCGGCGGTGCATGAGTTGAAAGGCATCGTCGAGCTGGCGCGGAAGGACCCGGCGGCGGCGACGGCCAGCTTCAACAAGGCGCTGGCGCTGCAGCCTTCCTACTATCCGGCGGCGGCCAACATGGCGCAGCAGGCGCTGGTGGCCAAGGACCTTGCCGGCGCACGCCACCACCTTGCCGCCTTCCTCGACAAGAACCCGACCAGTGTCGAGGCGATGACGGGTCTGGCGACGCTGGCGTCCACCGAGCGCGATACTGCGCTGGCAACCCAATGGCTGGAACGTGCCAGCGCGGTCGATCCAAACGCGATCGCACCGGCGGTGAACCTGATCGCCCAGTATCTGCTGATCGATAAAAAAGCCAAGGCGCTTGATTTGGCCGGGCGCCTGCTGGTGGCGCACCCCGACAATCCCGATCTGCTTGACCTGATGGGCAGGAGCGAACTGGCCGTGGGCGACCGCAACAGCGCGCTCGAATCGTACAAGAAGCTGGCGATCGCCTTGCCGCGTTCGGCGGACGCGCAGATGCAGGTGGCGGCGCTCGAGATGCTGCTTGGCCGGCCTGCGGGGGCCGAGGACTATCTGAAAACGGCGTTGGCGATGCGGCCCGATTTTCCGGCGGCCCAGCTGTTGATGGCCGAACTGTATGTGCGCAAGGGATCGCTGCACCTGGCGTTGCAGGTCGCGTCGCGCATGCAGAAGCAGTATCCGAAAGCGGCCGCCGGCTATCAGCTCGAAGGCGATGTGCTGATGGCGCAGAACCGCGCCGCGCTGGCCTTGCCGCTGTACGAGCAGGCTTTCGGCTTCAGCAAGACCAATGAGCTGACGATCAAGATCGCCAACGCCTTGCGCGCGGCCGGCAAACAGGACGAAGGCGCGCGGCGCCTGGCGCAATGGCTGGCGCAGCATCCGGACGATGTGCGGGTGCTGTTGTACAAGGCAGAGACCATGCTGGCAGATAAAAAATACGCGCAGGCGGCCGAGCAGCTCGATGCTATCGTCAAGCGTTATCCGGCCAATGTCGCGGCGCTCAACAACCTGGCACTGGCGTACCAGCAAAGCGGCGATGCCCGCGCGGCGCAAGTGGCCGAGCAAGCTGTCAAGCTGGCCAAGGACGATCCGGTGGTGATGGATACCTATGGCTGGATTTTGGTCGAGAAAGGCGAGGCGGCGCGCGGGCTGCCGATCCTGCAGAAGGCCAGCGCGCTGGCGCCGCAGGCGCGCGACATCCGGTATCACGTGGCTGCGGGCTTGTTCAAGACCGGTGACAAGGAGGCGGCGCGCAAGGAGCTCGACAAGCTCGCGGCAGGAAATATGCAGTTCGCCCAGGCTGACGAGGTAAGGGCGCTGATCAAGCAGCTCGATTGACGGCGCGGGCGTCGTTCTGATCGACGGCCCATATCGGCCGCCGTCGTCGTTATCGCGGCCGGCTGCACGACGATCCACTGGTGAGAATTGGCCGCCGCGCACCGCTGGCGGGCGGCATTGCCAGAACTTGGTGCGATGGCCTGAAAATTTACGCTCGTAAATTTCTGTAATCGCAGAAAAACCATCAGTGCTGCATGGCACAAATCCTGCATTGACATTTTGTAAGCGCTGGCCGGCTGAGCGGCGCTTAACCAACATGTTGGGGGGGAAATTGTCATCACGATTGCACGCGCTTGCTGTGAGCTTGCTCATTCTCGCCACGCCGTATGTGGCGTTGGCCCAGGCGCCCGGCGCCGATTCGTCGGCCTCGGCGGTCGCGGCGCCCGCTGGTCCGGCGGCTTCTCCGGCAGGACCTCTTGCCGCAGCGCCCGTCGACGAGGCCGTCGCTACGCCCCCGGCGGCGACCGCCTCCGCCACACCCGCCACACCCGCTACACCCGCCACACCGGCCGCGCCGGCGCCGCTGACCGCGCCAACCCTGGTCGATGCGAGCACCATCAGCGCCGGCGACACGGCCTGGATGCTGACCTCCACCTCGCTCGTGTTGCTGATGACGATACCCGGCCTCGCCTTGTTCTACGCCGGCATGACCCGCAAGAAGAACGTGCTGGCCACGATGGCGCACAGTTTCGCGATCGCCTGCATGGTCACGATCATCTGGGTGGTAATCGGCTACAGCCTCGCCTTCGCACCGGGCAGCGCCTTCCTTGGCAGCCTGGACCGCTTGTTCCTGCACGGGATGGCATACCTGAAAGAGGCCGGCAAGCTCACCGTCCACAACATCGCGCCGACGATTCCCGAAAGCGTCTTCATGATGTTTCAGATGACGTTCGCGATCATCACGCCGGCGTTGATCACCGGCGCCTTCGCCGAGCGCATCAAGTTCTTTTCGCTGATGGCCTTCGGCGCCTTGTGGTCGGTGCTGGTGTACGCGCCGGTGGCCCACTGGGTGTGGGATCCGCAGGGCTGGCTGGCGGCGCGGGGCGTACTCGATTTCGCCGGCGGCACGGTGGTGCATATCAACGCCGGCGTCTCCGGGCTGGTCGCCGCCATCATCGTCGGTCCGCGCATCGGCTTCGGCCGGGAAGCGATGCCGCCGCATAACCTGGTGCTGACGGTAATCGGCGCCTCGCTGCTGTGGGTCGGCTGGTTTGGTTTCAACGCCGGTTCGGCCGGTGCGGCGGACGGGCGCGCCGGCATGGCCATGCTGGTGACCCAACTGGCGTCGGCGGTCGGCGCCATGGCGTGGATGCTGGCCGAATGGACCCGGCGCGGCAAGCCGTCGGTGCTGGGCATCGTCTCCGGCGCGGTGGCGGGACTGGTCGCGATCACGCCAGCGTCCGGCTTTGTCGGCGTGACCGGCGCGCTGGCGATCGGCGCGGCGGCCGGCGTGGCCTGCTACTGGGGCGCGACCTCGCTCAAGGCGCGCTTCTGGTATGACGATTCGCTCGACGTATTCGGCGTGCACGCGGTCGGCGGCATCGTCGGGGCCTTGCTGACGGGCGTGTTTGCGGTCAAGGAGATCGGCGGCGCCGAATCGAGCCTGGGCACGCAGGCGGTCGGCGTGCTCGCCACGATCGTGTATGCGGGCGTGATGACGGCGCTCATCCTGTGGGTATTGAAGGCGACGATCGGCCTGCGCGTGACGGCCGAGCAGGAAGCGGCTGGACTCGACATTGAACAGCATGGGGAGCAGGTGGTATGAGCGCATATGAACAAGTCAGCGTGGCCGCGCTGGAGAACCAGGCATTCGCGCTGATGGCGCGTCTGCACGTGGTGCTGCGGCGCGAAAAGGGCAGGGTCACCGACATTGAATACATGCGGGTCGATCCGGTGTACTGCCGGTACGTGCTCGGCATGATCGGCATCGGCGATTCAGCCGATATGCGCGACCTGTGCGGCAAGCTGGAAGAAATCTATTTCGGCAGGCATGGCCTGTTCGTAAGCGCGCCCCGGTTGCCGCTGCTGGGGCGTCAGCCGGCCGCGCAAAAACTGGTGGACAATAAACCGGCACCTGTCGTCGAGCCGATCATCGCCGCTGCGGCGCCGGTGGCGGCGCCGCAGACCTATGTGGGGCGCTTGCGCTGAACGGCCTTGCAGCCATCAGTTCGATGCGATGTCCCTTGTTGCTGTTGGCTCGCACCAGTCAGTTAGCAAGGCGTGAACCTCGCTGACAAGTTGAAGGACAAAGGACGGTTCAACGGTGTCGTTGGCGCCGTGCGCAATGCGATTCCACTGCTTCAAGAAATCATGGAAAAGGTCGATGTGTTTCACTGACACTTCGCCTTGCGAGTACATGTAATCCAAGAGCTTTGCTGACGGCAATCGCTCAACAGGAATGTGCTGGTCGATAGCCCGCCGGCGTAGTGACGCCTCAAAAATACGCCATAAATAGAGCAGCGCCGGCTCCAGGGTGTCGCGGTCGAGCAGGCCCGAAACGCTGTCCAGATTCCGCAGTAGCTGCTGCCACGTGGGAAGCTCATCGGCAGTGGTTGGAATCGCGTCGGCGTCGACGTCCTCCAAGGTTACCAGCATGAAGCGCCAGCCGGGGCGGGCCGCAATGTCGTGCGAAAGTTGCTGAACTCGGTCGATCGAGATGAAACTCTTGCTGGCTTGAACTTGCAGAATGATGCCCGAGCCCGGTTTGGTAGCGATCAGGTCAGGAAGGTAGCCGAAGAGGTCGAAGGGAAGCTGTTCCGCCGTAGGTTGTTTGATGACGACATAGCCCTCTCTCACGTAGTCCTGTTCCAGCGTGTTCAGCATTTCTGGGTACATGACGTTTGGCACGTTCCTCATAGATAGCTCCTCAAGTCTTTGGCGTCGCAGATTCGCACGTAGACGCATTCGCTTCTGAGTGCCAACCCGGCCTGCACATATTGTTTCCAAATCTGAAGATGTTTGCGAGTCTTCGTCTGCAACGACACCGGTCGCTTAGGAATTAATATTTCGAATGGATACATGGCGATCTTTCTCCTGGACCGCTCATTATGTGATTCCAGCGAATGATCCTTTTGATCCGACCCTACTTCGTCAGCACCATCGAGAAAAACACCCGGCTCGGGCCATTCGACAACTTGAAGAACACCTTGTTGCGTCCTTTTTTGAAATGCACGCGCCGGCTGCCTTCGTTAAGGTTGTAGTCGCGCTTGTAGCTGTTGTTCGTGTCGTAAATCTCGTGGAAGAACCAGCGCTTGTTCACATTGCCGCCTGCCCAGACCATGCGGTCGTTCAGCCACACCTGGGCATCGTCGTCGGCGCCGATCAGCATGGTCAGGTCGGCCGCCTCTTCCATCATCAACTCCGTGTAGCCATAGTAGACCGAGTCCTCGGCCTGGTCCGGCGGAATCAAGGGATAGCTGCTGGCGTGGACGTACTGCCACTTGAGCAGGCGCTTGTCCTTGCCAAAATAGACGGCGTTGAGCAGCACCGCCTGCTCGGGCGGATAGCTTGGCGTGGCAAACAGGTCGCGGCCATGTTTGCCATCGAAGGGCCCGATGAAATACCAGCTGTTGATGTACACGCGCGTCGCGAGCGGCCCGTCGCTGCCGAAAATGCGCGCCGCGCCCCTGGTCGGGAAGTTCGTCTCCAGCCTGGGGATGCCGCCCACGCCCGGGTTGAAGATATCGAGGCCGTTGCCCCAATAGCCCTTCGATGAATTGGCCGGGCTCGCGATGTCGCGATTGATGAAGGTGGCCATTTGCGCGCTGAGCGATGTGCCGCCCTCGCCGCCGGCGCCGGCCCGCTTGCCCGTACCTTGCGCACCTGTGCCGCCGGCGCCAGCCTGACCGTTGCCAGCCTGGCCGCCAGCGCCTTTGCCGGCACCCGCCGCGTCGCCGCCAGCGTTTTTGGCGCCGCTGCCGGCGCCATCCGGGGCACCGCCGCCATTGCCTTTGGCCCCCTGCGCTTCGCCTGGCGGCTGCGCCGTGCCGTTTTGCGCCATCTCGCCGGAAACGCTGACGCCTTGCTCCTGGCGTTCGAGTTCCTTCTGGCGCTGGACCAGGGTTTCACGCGCCTTCGCTTCGAGCTTCTTGATCTCCTCGGCGACACTGGCCGGATCGGCCGGCGCCTGATCGGCGGCCACCTCGGGCGGCGTCGGCGTCGCTGGCGGTGGCGGGATCTGTTCGAGCGCCTTCTCTTTCGGGATCTTGAGCACCTTGGCCATTTCCTCGGCCTTGATGTCGCGGGCGATCTCGTCGATAGAGTGCGACAGGGTTTGCGCTTCCTTCAGCAGTTCCCGCGGCTGCTTGGGCAGGGAAGTGGCGGCGAATTCGACCTCGTCTTCCTCTGCGGTCTTGCCGGCGCCGGCCTTGGCGGCCTGGCTGGCGCTGCTCTTCTCCAGCAGCGACTTGATCTTCTCCATGTCCTGCACGCGCTTTTCAGTGCGCGTGTGGCTGGCCGCCGCCACGCTGGCCTGCACTTGCGCGGCCATCTTCTGCGCCTCGACCACGTAGCTGCCGTAGTAGTAGAGCAGCGTCAGTCCCACCGCGTGCACGACAATCGAGGCAAGCAAGAAGACGTTCCGGCGCGCGAAACGACCGGAACGGTAGGCGGATGTCATCTCCATTATTTACGGGTATGCATGGAGATTTTGGTGAACCCCTCGAACTGGCACAGGTCGAGCACGTGCACAATATCCTGATATTTGGCCAGCTCGTCACCGTCGATGCGGATCGGCCGCGCCGGATTGCTCTGCGCTTCGAGCTTGAGCGCGTGGTGCAGGGCCTGGGTCGACACCTCCTTGTTGGCGAGGTAGATCCTGCCCTCCTTGTCGACGCCGATGATCAGCGGCGCCGGGCCGGACCTGCTCTTCTCAAGGCTGGCCTGGGCGGTCGGCAGGGTCACCGGCAATTCCTCGGGCGGCTTGGTCTCGTCGGGCTTCTTGAACGAGGTCGCCACCATGAAAAACATCAGCAGGAAGAAGATGCAGTCGATCAGCGCGATCAGGCCGATCTCCGGCTGTTCGTCCTCGCCCAGGTTAATGCGCATGGGCCACCACCTGCAGGTTCGGCGATGGCGCCGGCATGAACCATTCGTTGAGCAGATTGTTGATGTGCTTTTCCAGCGCCAGGCCGAAGAAGGTCATGCGGTTGCGGAAGTAGTGGTGCATCGCCAGCGAGGGCAGGGCGACGAACAGGCCGCCGGCGGTGTTGATCAGCGCTTTCGATATGCCGGCCGCCAGCAGCGCCGGGTTGCCCATGCCGTCGGCAAAGGCGATCACGTGGAATGCGTCGATCATGCCAAGCACAGTGCCGAGCAGGCCGACAATCGGCGCCACGGTGGCGACGATGGCCAGCGCATAGGCTTTTTGCTGATGCTGGCGCAGTTCGATCGAGGCAATGTCGCCGGCGCCGCTGCTGACGACGGCGTAGCCCTGGGCGCGGTGCTTGACCATGTAGGCGATCACGCGCGCGAGGGTGCTGTCCTCCTCGTCGAGTTCGGCCTGCAGCAGGGCGAATTTGTTCTCGGCCCACAGCGGCTTGACGCGTTCGATCAGGCCGTCGGGCACCACGGCGCGGGCGCGAAAGTGCACCAGGCGCTCGATCGTCACGCCGAGAAAAAGGATCGACAGCGCGGTGATGATCAGGATGCCGATGCCGCCTTCGGCCGCCTGCGCGACGTAGTTCATCTGTTCGGCGGCTGCGGCGCCGTTGGTGGCCATCAGGGACGACAGCGACAGCAGGGCAAGGACGATTTTGGCGGGCATGGGCGTGGTGGCTAGGTTAATCAAAACGCAATTATAGTGCTTTTATCGGCGGTATTTTCACCCGGCCGGGACAAGATTGAAATCGATTTCGATTTCGATTTCGATAAGCGGTTGCGCGCATGACGGCAAGGTGGGATGACAGTACGAGCTTCGCTGCCGCGATCTACTTCGTCAGCACCATCGAGAAAAACACGCGGGTCGCTCCGTTGGACAGTTTGAAGAACACCTTGTTGCGGCCTTTTTTAAAATGCACGCGGGCGCTGCCCTCATTGAGGTTGTAGTCGCCCTTGTAGGTGTTCTTCGTGTAGTAAATCTCGTGGAAGAACCAGTGCTTGTTGGCGTGGCCGCCGGCCCAGACCACGCGGTCGTTGAGCCACACCCGCGCATCGTCGTCGGCGCCGATCAGCATGGTCAGGTCGACAGCGTCGTCCATCATCAATTCGGTATAGCCGTAGTAGACCGCGTCTTCGGCTTCGTCCGGCGGGATCAAAGGATAGCTGCTCGCATGGACGTACTGCCATTTGAGCGGGCGCTTATCCTTGCCGAGATAGACGGCGTTGAGCTGCACTGCCTGCTCCGGCGGATAGCTGGGCGTGCCATTCAGGTCGTTCCCGTGGCTTGCCTGGAAGGGGCCAATCAGATACCAGCTGTTGATGTAGACGCGGGTCGCGACCGGTCCGTCGGCGCCGAAGATGCGGCCCATGCCCTTGAGCGGCAGCTTCGAGTCCAGCGCGGGGATGCGGCCTGGCGTGAGATCGGATATATCTCCACCCGCGATTGACCTTCCTGTGGACGCGTTCGACGGGACTGGGATATCGCGATTGATGAAGGTTGCCATCCGCGTGCTCAGTGAGGCGCCGCCGGCATCGCTCGCACCGCCAATGTCACCGGGCTTGCCATTGATGCCCCGGCCGCTTGCGCTGGCCGGCGCCGCGTTGTCTTGCGTAGACTCGCCGGATACGCCGACACCTTGCTCCTGACGTTCGAGTTCCTTCTGGCGCTGGATCAGGGTCTCGCGCGCCTTCGCTTCGAGCTTCCTGATCTCCTCGGCGACCTTGGCCGGATCGGCAGGAGCCTGTCCGGCGGCTTCCTCGGGCGGCGCCGATGGTGCTGGTGGTGCGATCTGTTCGAGCGCCTTTTCCTTCGGGATCTTGAGCACCCTGGCCGTTTCCTCAGCCTTGATATCGCGGGCGATGTCGTCGATCGAACCTGACAGGGTTTGCGCCTGCTTGAGTAGTTCCTGCGGCTGCTTCGGCAGCGAGGTGGCGGAGAATTCGATCTCGTCTTCGTCGCCCGATTTGCCGCTGCCGGCGGCCTGATGGCCACTGCTTTTCTCCAGCAACGACTTGATTTTCTCCATATCCTGCACGCGGCGTTCGGTGCGCGCGTGGCTGGCCGCCTGCACGCTGGCCTGCACCTGCACTTCCACCTTCCGTGCCGTGATCACGTAGCTGCCAAAGTAGTAGAGCAGTGTCAGGACAAAGGCGTGCAGCGCGATCGAGACCAACGCAAAAGGGTGCCGCCGGGCGAAACCGTCGGACGGGAAGCCACTTGAAAAGTCCATCGTCGTCGTCGGCGTCGCTTAATAGAAACGCAAGAATAGTGGCATTACCGGCTGTATTTGCACCCCGTCCGGAGAAAATAGTTATCGATCACATCGACATGCCCGGCACTGGCGCGGCGGCCACGTGCCGGCCGATGTAATCGGTGTGGTCGGGCATGGCCTTGACCGTCATGGCGACCGATTCGCGCAGGCGCACGAAATGCGCGAACAGCTGTTCAAGCTCGATCATGTCGACAAAGGGATCGTAGGCCTCGGGCGTCACACCAAGGCCCATCAGCATCGAGACGAACGACGGCTCGGTGAAGCCGTTCGGGTCGAGCACGACCACGCGGCCGGTCTCGCGGAACAGTTCAATCTGGTGGCGCAGCGCGTCGGGGATCGGCATGCTGGCGCAGTGGCGCCAGAAGTCGGTGTCGGTGCGCTTGGTCAGCTTGTAATGCATGATGATGAAGTCGCGCACCGATTCGTAGCGGATGCTCAGCTGGCGGTTGTATTCGTCGGCCAGCGCGGGACGAAACTCCATGTCGGGGAACAGCTGGATCAGCACGCCGACGCCAGTTTCGATCAGGCTGATGCTGGTCGATTCGAGCGGCTCGACGAAGCCGGCGGCCAGGCCCAGCGCCACGCAGTTCTTGACCCATGATTTGCGGCGCCGTCCGGTGACGAAGCGCAGCTGGCGCGGCTCGTCGAGCGGGCGGCCGTCGAGGCCTTCGAGCAGCACGCGGGCCGCTTCGTCGTCGGTGGTGAAAGCGTTGCTGTAGACATGGCCGTTGCCGGTGCGGTGCTGCAGCGGTATGCGCCATTGCCAGCCGGCGCTCTTGGCGGTCGAGGTCGTGAAGGGGGTGTATTTGGCGACCTTGGCGCAGGGGACGGCCAGCGCGCTGTTGCAGGGCAGCTGGTCGCTCCAGTCGTCGTAGCCGGCCTTGAGCGCGCCTTCGATCAGCAGGCCGCGAAAACCGGAGCAGTCGATGAACAGGTCGCCGGCCACGCGACGGCCGTCGCGCAGCTTGACGGCGGCGATGAAGCCGTTCTCGGGCTGGAGTTCGACTTCGGTGATCATCGCCTCCATGCGCTGCACGCCGCGCGCGATGGCGTAGTCGCGCAGGTAGGCCGCGTACAGGCCGGCGTCGAAATGAAAGCCGTACGAATAGGCGTTGCTGGGCGACGGCTTGTCGCCGGCCGGCGGAGTGAAGCGCAACTGGCGCGCCATCACGGTGGCGACCGACCATTCTTCGTAGGACGGCACGTTCTGCGCCTGGCGCGACAGGCGCAGCCAGTGCATGTGTGGCGAGCGGCCCTCGATATTCGGACCGAAATCGCCGAAGCCGTGGAAGAAGCGGTGGCCGAGCCGGCCCCAGTCCTTGAATTCGATGCCCAGCTTGAAGGTGGCCTGGGTCTTCTTGACGAAGTCGGCGCCGTCGAGGCCGAGCGAGGCGTTGTAGAAGCGGATCGTCGGCAGGGTCGCTTCGCCAACGCCGATGGTGCCGATTTCCGGCGACTCGATCAGCACGATTTCGCAGGCCTTGCCAAGGCGTTGCGCCAGCGGCGCGGCGGCCATCCAGCCGGCGGTGCCACCGCCAACGATGACGATCTTGCTGATCGGTTTTGCGGGCATCTGCCTTGTCTCCAGTGTTGTTGTGACGTCGCGCCTCGGTTGCGAGGGAAGGGCGCGTGTGGTTTTATGCGCAGATATTAACCGAAAAGCGGGGTCGGTCAGATGCTTGCGGGGAATGGTCGGGGCGCCGTCTTCGGCGGATGCGACTGCGGAGATCGTATATTGACTTCGAAGATTGTTTCCGCGACAGTATGAACTGGCCGTCCGTGGCGCACTCTGCGGGAGATAAGAAGGTGAATCCAAACAAGCATACCGCGCTGGGGAGCCTTGCCTGGCTGACGCTGGTGGCCGTGCAGCTGGCTGGCTGCGGTAAGAAGGAAGCGGCGCCGGTGGCGGTGCCCGCACCCGCGAGCGTGGTGCCCTCGGTGCCTGGCGCCGGCGTCGCGTTCAGCGCGGGCGCCGGATCGAGCGCCGCGCCTGCACCTGCCGCCAGTGCCGCGTCGGTGCCCGTACCCGCCGCATCGACCGATCCCGATAGCCCGACCGCCTTGCCGGCGCGAGAGATCCGTGGCGTGGGCATCAAGCGGCAGCTCAGTTACTACTATCTGATTAATGCGCAACCGGGCACCATCAACCTGACCGCCACTGCCAAGAACGCGCCGAGCGGAGCCACCCAGGCGCTCGCGTTCGGGCTGCTCGACGCCAGGGCCAACAAGCTGTGTTCCGAGTCGCACGGGAATACCACGACTGACAAAACCCTCAGTATCGCCTGTCCGGTCGACAAGGCCCAGCCGCTGCTGCTGCGCCTTGACCTGGGCGAGGAGACCATCGGCTACACGGTCACGCTGGCCGGCAGCTTTGAGCTGCCGCCGGCGCAGGCCGGCGTCGGCTCGGTGCCGGTGGCGGGCGCCGGCTCGACCGATATCGACGCGCCCACGATCCTCGCCACCAACCGCATCAGGGGCGCCGGCGCCGGCAAGCGGGCGGCCTACTTTTATGCCTTCAACGCCGGTCCCGGCGAGCTGTTTGTCACCGGCGACGGCAAGAATACGTCGGCCGCCGTCGCCGACGCGCTGGCTGTCGGGCTGGTCAACCTGCGTTCGGAAAAATTGTGCGATCTATCGCTCGGCAATACCACGATCGACAAGCGCGGTGTGATGAGCTGCAGGTTCGAGCAACGCCAGCCTGTCATCCTTCGTCTCGACCTGGCGCCGGAAACCGTCGACTACCGCGTCAAGTTCGAGGGACCCTACGATTTCGAGCCGTTCACGCGGCCGGCGGCGGTCACCATCGCGCTCGACGCGGCGGTGCTGTTCGACACGGGCAAATCGAACATCAAGCCAGAGGCGCAAAATGTGCTGGGCGAGGCGGCCGCGCGGATCAGGAAGTTCGGCGGCGCGGGCGTGACCATCGGCGGCCACACCGACAACGTGGGCAAGGCGGCCGCCAACCAGCTGCTGTCGGAACAGCGCGCCGCCGCCGTGAAAGTCTGGCTAATCGGGCGCGAGGGCGTGCCGGCCGCCGGCCTGGTGGTGAAAGGTTACGGCAAGTCGCAGCCGGTGGCCGACAACGCCAGTGAGGCCGGGCGGGCGCGCAACCGCCGGGTCGACGTGGTGATCACACCGGCGGCCAGGTAGGCGTGCGGCTCAGTCGTCGGCGCTGCTTTCGGTGACCGAACTATCTTCGTCGGAGCCGCCGTCAAACGCGGCTTCGGCGACAGCGCAGAGCATCGCCCCTGCGATGCCGGCGCCAATATCGAACAGGTCCTGGCGCGGTTCGCCGTCGTCCGGATCGCGCAGCGTGACCTGCGGCGCTGGTTCCGGCGCCGGCATGAGCGGCGCGTGCCAGCACCGCAGGGCCGCTTCGGCCAGCGCGCAGTCGACCCGCAGGTCCTTGACGATCACGCGGCTGCTGCGCTTCTCCTTGCCGTTTTCAATCGCGATGAAGGTGTTTTCGACGCTGGCGTACACGTGGTTGCGGGCGCCGCAGACGTACAGGCTCACGGTCGCCAGGCCCGGCGCGCGCGGCGACAGCGCGTTCAGCGCGTCGAACAGCTCGGACGGATTGGCGCCGATCCGGGCACGAAAGGCCGCCTCGTCAACGATCGCGCCGAATTTGACCGGCACCAGCTGGCGCCTTGCCCAGCTGCCCGTCACTTCGCAAAACGGCTTGCGTGACTGACGCACGGCGGCCCAGGCGGGCAGCGCGGACATGGCGGCCGCCTCGACGATCCACAGCGCGTACAAGGCCGGCCCGCCGGCGGCGCCGCCGCTCAGCTTCTGCCACAGCGTCCATTGGCAGAACCAGGCCAGCAGGCCGATTGCCGCACCGGTGGTGGCGGCGACGATGGGCGACCTGGCCTTGCCGCATTCGACCGCCATCGCGCTGGCCAGCGCGAAGCAGGCGGCCAATATCAAGGCCGGCAGCAGGTGCAGCACGGGCATGGGCAGGTGTACGCGCAGCCAGGCGTACAGGCAGGCCAACGGCAAGGTGATGAAAACGGCCAGCGCGGTCCAGCCAAACCAGCGCGGCGAAACCTGGCCCGAGGGGCGGTAAAAGGGTGATTCCGTCATGAGCGGGCCGCCGGCGAGGATGGGCTCCCACGAGCCCTGCCTCACCTTAAGCCGGAAGTTGCCTGACGGACTTATACTGCCTCAAACATGATGAAGTAGGGCAATACGTTATGCCGACCGGCTTACTTGGTGGCCGGCGCGGCGAAGGGGTTGTCGGTCCTGAACGGCAGCGCCGGCAAGCCATCCTTGTTCTTGAAATTCGGCCGCGCCGCCTCGTCCCAGGCGAAGCGCACCACCTTTGGTTTGGCGACCCAGCCGCTGCTGACGATCACCCGGTCCTGCTCGATGCTGGCGCTGGCCGGATGGAAGACACCGTCCGCGCCGGCGATCGTGAACCAGTTGAGCGGCTTGCCGTCGGCCGCCACCAGGCCGGCGCCGACGTGGTCGAAACTCAGGATCGCCTTGTCATCCGCCACTTCCATCGTGCGCAGGGTCGGCCCCGAGGCGACGATCCCGCCCTGGCCATAGTCCTTCGACAGGGCCAGGCGCGCCAGGCGTTCGCCCACTTCCTTCTTGTTGCGCGGATGGATATCGGCCAGGTCGTCGACCAAGTCGGTGGTCACCACCATGCCGGTGTGGGGAATCCGCAGCGAGGCGGTCTGCGCCTCCCACAGCAGCGGTTCGGCTTCGGGCGAGACCGTCTGCGCGGGCCGCACCACGTGATACAGGTGCGGCGCAATCTGCACGTAGTAAAACGCCATGTCCTTGTTGAACAGCGCGCGCCAGCCTTGCACCAGGGCGCTCATCTTGTCGGCGTAGATGGCGCCGTCGCCGTAATCGATCAGGTTCGATTCGCCCTGGTACCAGAGCGCGCCCTTGATCGCGAACGGCGCCAGCGGCGCGATCATGGCGTTGTGCAGCTGGCCAAGTTCGAGCGCGCGCAGGCGCACCGGGGCGGCCGCGTGATCCTTGGCGAATTGCGCCAGGGAGGGCGTAGCCAGGTAGGCCGCCGGCACGGTCCAGGGTTCGATCAGGGTGCCGCCCCAGGTGGAGTCGATCAGGCCGACCGGCACCTTGAGGGTGGTGTGCAGCTGGCGGCCGAAGTAGTAGGCCGCCGCCGAAAATTTGATCGTGTCAAGCGAGGTTGGGTCGCACTTGACCCACTGCGCCTTGACGTCGGCGGCAGGCGCGCCGGCCTTCAGCTTGGGCACCTTGAACATGCGGATGTCCGGGTAGTTCGCCTTGGCCAGCTCGTCCTGGTAGTTCAAGGTCGGCTGCTGGCCGGGCTGAATGCCGAGCGGCTTTTCCATGTTCGACTGGCCGGAGGCGAGCCACACTTCGCCGACGATCACGTCCGAGACCACCAGCTTTTCATCGGCCGACACCTGTAGCTGCGACGGCTGGTTGGTTGCGGTGAGCGGCTTGAGGGACAAGGTCCAGCGACCGTCGGCCCCTGCCTTGGCCTTCGCGGACTGTCCGGCAAAGCGCACGGTGACCGTTTCGCCCGGCTTGGCCCAGCCCCAGATCGGCACCGGCTGGCCCGCCTGCAGCACCATGTGGTCGCCAATGATGCTTGGCAGCCGCAGGTTCTGCGCATACGCCGCGCCACCGGCGATGAAAAAACTGAAGAGTACGATCCGTGCGGCGAACTTCGCCAGGCCGAAGCCGCGTGATGTGTGTGTCGTCATGTTGGTGTGTGATTGGTGTATGTACGGGCGCCTGCTGTCCAGCGCCCGCACATCATAGCGCAGAAGGTCGGGCGGTTTTGTGCAAGCCGGCGAGCGTTTCCATCAGCGGGCCGACGGCGTCGGCGATGCGTTCCAGGCTCGCTTCGCGCAGCCGCGCGGTGTCGACCACGGTGTCGGTATCGAGACCGGCCCAGCGCAGCAGCGCGCCGCAGGCTTCGGGGTGGTCGAACACGCCGTGCAGGTAGGTGCCGAGCACCTGGCCGTCGGCGGAGATCGCGCCCTCGTCATGGCCGCCAATGTGAAACGCCGGCAGCGCCATGGCGGCTCCCTTGCTGACGCCCATGTGGATTTCGTAGCCGCGCACCGCCGCGTCGGCAAAGGCGCAGCGGCCCTCGACCTGCACCAGGCGCTTGTCGGCGGTCAGCTCGGTATCGATGTCGAGCAGGCCAAGCGCGCTCGATACGCCGGCCGCGCCTTCGATGCCGAGCGGATCGGCCACTGATTTGCCGAGCATCTGGAAGCCGCCGCAGATGCCGATGATCTTGCCGCCGTAGCGCAGGTGGCGGGCGATGTGTTCGCGCCAGCCTTGCGCCAGCAGCCAGGCCAGGTCGCCTCGGGTGTTTTTGCTGCCGGGGATGACGATCAGGTCAGCCGGTGGAATCGGCTCGCCCTCGCCGATGACGCGCAGGTCGACTTCGGGATGGGCGCGCAAGGCGTCGAAATCGGTGTGGTTGCTGGTGCGCGGCAGGCGCGGCACCACCACGCGGAAGGCGCCGCGCTCGGCCTGCACCAGCTCGACCGCGTCCTCGGCGTCCAGGTACAGGCCCTGCAAATACGGCAGCACCGCCAGTACCGGCTTGCCGGTCTGTTCTTCGAGCCAGCGCAGGCCCGGTTCGAGCAGCCCGATGTCGCCGCGAAAGCGGTTGATCACAAAGCCGGCGATGCGCGAGCGCTCGCTGTCGGACAGGCAGGAGAGCGTGCCGACGACGTGGGCGAACACGCCGCCACGGTCGATGTCGGCGACCAGGATCACCGGGCAGTCGACCGCCTCGGCAAAGCCCATGTTGGCGATGTCGCGGTCGCGCAGATTGATTTCGGCCGGGCTGCCGGCGCCTTCGACGAGCACGCAGTCGTATTGCGCGCTCAAGCGGGCATAGGACGCCAGCACCGCCTGCATCGCTACCTGCTTGTAGTTGTGGTAGTCGCGCGCCTGCATGTCGGCCTGCACCTTGCCGTGGATGACCACCTGGGCGCCGGTGTCCGACGAGGGCTTGAGCAGCACCGGGTTCATGTCGGTATGCGGCGCCAGGCCGGCGGCCGCCGCCTGCAGCGCCTGGGCGCGGCCGATCTCGCCGCCGTCGGCCGTCACCGCGCTGTTGAGGGCCATGTTCTGCGGCTTGAACGGCGCCACTCGCACGCCGCGCCGCGCAAGGTGGCGGCACATCGCGGCCACCAGCGTGGTCTTGCCGGCGTCCGAGGTGGTGCCTTGCACCATCAGGGTCGGGTAGGGAAAGACCGTCGTCATGGCGTGGCTTTCCGATGCTGGCGCGCGAGGTCGATCTTTTCGCACATGAGCGCGGTGCCCTCGACCATGCGTGGCCCGGCGCGGTTGAGCAGGTTGCCGTTGAGGGTGTAGAGGTTCTTGCGCTTGACCGCCATGACGGTGGGATAGTCCTTCCACATATTGATGCCGCCTTCGAGCGTGCTCTTTTCGCTGGTGCCGAAAATGACCTCGGGGTCTTCCTTGAGCACCGCCTCGACATTGACGATCGGCGCGGTCGTCGTCATGCCGGCGAAGATGTTCTCGCCGCCGCACAGACGGATCGCGTCGCTGACGATATGGCCGCCGCTCAGGGTGTAGAGTGGCTTGTCCCACACCTGGTAAAACACCTTTACCGGCGGTCTTTTGGCGTATTGGCTGCGCAGCGCCATCAGCTTGCCCAGCAGCGCGGTGGAGGCCGGCGTCGCCGCTGCCTCGGTGCCCATCAGGCGGCCCAGTCGCGCCAGGCTGGCCGGAATGTCTTCAAGCTTTTTCGGTTCGCTGTGGTACATCGGAATGCCGAGCGCGCGCAGTTGGTCGAGCTGGCGTTCGGAGCTGCCGTGGCGCCAGACCACCAGCAGATCGGGTTTCAGCGACAGTACGCGTTCGATGTCGACCTGGCGGTTGCTGCCGATGTTGGCGATTTTCTTCGCGGCCTCGGGATAGTCGCTGTAATCGACAACGCCGACCACTTTGTCGCCGCCGCCAGCGGCGAACAGCATTTCAGTGACGTGCGGGGCCAGCGAGATGATGCGCTGCGCCGGCTTCTTGAGCGTCACGGTCAGGCCGTCGTCATCAAGCACGCTGACGTCGGCGCGCGCGGCGCCGCACAGGCTGAGAGCGGCGATCAGGAGGAGTCGTTTCATGCGGGGACCTTTGTTTGCAGGTGCTGCCATTGTTGGAGTGCGTCGTTCAACTTGCGCCAGCCCGCTTCGTCGGGCGGCAGGCCAAGCCTGATGCCGCGCGCAGCCTCGGTGAACAGGCGCACCCAGATGCCGCGTTCGGCCATGTGGCGCCAGAAGGCTTCGGCCTGGGCTTCGGGCCACCACTGGAACAGGGCGCAGCCGGAAGAGGCGATGCCGGCGCCGGCCAGCATGCGGCGCAAGCGTTCGCCGGCTGCCACCAGTTCGCCGCGAGTGCGTTCCTGCCACGCGCTGTCTTCAAATGCCTGGCGGGCGATGGCTTGCGCCGGGCCGCTGATGGTCCAGGGGCCGAGCATGTTGGCGAGGGCATCGAGCAGCGGCGGTGCGGCGCCGACCATGCCGACCCGCGCGCCGGCCAGGCCGAAAAACTTGCCGACCGAGCGCAGGACGATGAGGCCTGGCCGGTCGCTGTGGGCGGCCACGCTCAGTTCGGACGCGGTGTCGCCAAAGGTTTCGTCGACCACCAGCCAGCCGCCGCGTGCGGAAAGCTCGGCCGCCCAGCGCAGCAGTTGCGCCGGCGGGATGGTCGCGCCGGTCGGGTTGTTGGGATTGCAGACGACCAGCACGTCGCAGTTGTTCGCATCGAGCTCGTGATAGGCGACCTGGCGCAGGCTGTGGCCGTGCATCGACCAGTGGTGCGCATGTTCGGCGTAGCTAGGCGCGGCGACTGTCACGCGCGAGGGGCCGCGCAGGCGCGGCAGGGCCTGGATCGCGGCCTGGGTGCCGGCCACCGGGAGCAGGCGCGGGGCATTGTAGAAACGCGCGGCGGCGATCGCCAACGCGGGATCGGGCTCCGGCAAACGGTGCCACGCCTGCTCGGCGATGGGGTCGACCGGATAGCCGTTCGGATTGATGCCGGTCGACAGATCGAGCCACTGTTCGCGCGGCCGCTTGAAGCGAATGATCGCGTCGTTCAGATTGCCGCCGTGGTCAAGCATGCGCGCCTCCGATCAGTAGGGAGGCGCCGGCGGCCGCCGCCAGCAAGGCCACCCACAGCCAGGTGGTCATCGCGACAAGCTGCCAGGCGCGGCGGATATCGCGCGCTTCCGCCGGGCGGCCCTGGCCGAGCAGGGGGCGTTGTTCACGCACGCCGTCGTAGGTGGCCGCGCCGCCGAGGGCAAGGCCAAGCGCGCCGGCGCCGCTGGCCATCACCGGGCCGGCGTTGGGGCTCGGCCAGGTCGGCGCCTGCATGCGCCAGCAGCGCCAGGCGCGGCGCGAGTCGCCGCCCAGCAGCACATAAGAAATAGCGGTCAGGCGGGCCGGCACGAGGTTGAGCAGGTCGTCGATGCGCGCGGCCACGCGGCCAAAGCGCAGATAGCGTTCGTTGCGGTAGCCCCACATGGCGTCTAGCGTGTTCGCCAGCCGGAACAGCAGTGCGCCGGCGCCGCCGCCGACGGCA
>JBDSTZ010000051.1:0-1675 GCA_039927975.1 Massilia sp.
GGCGACGGCGCCATGCGAAGCCGCCTGCGCGCAGGCGGCGCCCGTCTGTCCAATCAATACGGATGCCACCCGTCCGTGCCACCCAGCACCGCGCTGAGCGTAACCTGGCTCGCCTCGGTCGACGTCATCTGTTTGGCCCATGTCACGCGCGCGCTGGTATTGGCGCCGACGCCGTAGTTGCCGTATTCGGCATAGCGCGCGGTCAGTTCATTGGCCGCGTTGCCCCAGTTGTCCCAGCCGGCCGGCTTGATGTGTCCGCCCATGTCGGTGTTCATGTAGATCACCGACGCGTATGGCCGCCATGGGCGTCCCAGGTAGGATTGCGGTGGCGTTTTCGGCGGCACCACCGGCGTGGTGCTGTTCGGATCGACCCAGGCGGTCGGGTCGCTGGTCAGGCGCGAGTTGATGATCACGAAACCGTACGGCCGTGTGTCCGGCGCGCTCGAGGCGGTGATGTAGCCGCCGTTCTTGCTCTTGATCTCGCAGTTGTCGAACACCGAGGTGCCGTCGCCGTAGATGAAGTCGACGCGACCCTCGATGTAGCTGTCCTTGATGTAGTGGCGGCCAACGTTGAGGTTCAGCGTGTCCTGCCAGCCGAGCATGCGGCTGTTGGTGACCAGCGCGCGGTCGCCGTTGATGCGCAGCGCGATCGCCTGGCCGTGGTCGCCGGACGTGTTACGGAAGGTCAGCTTGTCGGCGATGAAGTCGTTCGATTCGATCACGATGCCATAGCCCTTGTAGAACGAATCGGTGCCGGCCGGCTGTTCGTTCACATTGGCGTAGTAGCTCAAGATGGTGGTCGTCGGGTCGGAACCCTGCAGGGTCACCTTGTGCTTGAAGCGCCTCAGGATCGCCTGGCCGACGTAGACGCCCGGCTTGATGGTGATGACGGTGCGCACAGTGTTATTGTCCGGCACCGACGAGAACGCATCCTGCAGATTCGTGTAGTTGCCGCTGCCGTCGAGCGCGACGGTGATGTTCCTCACGCTGGCAGCCGTCGTACCGGTCGCCGCCAGCAGGTGTTCCGGCTGGGAGGGCGTGTCGGCGCCGCCGCCGCAGGCGCTCAGCCCGGCGATCATGGTGAGTTGGCAGGCGCTGTTCAGTAGCTTGAGTTGTCTCATCTTTATTCCTTGTGGTTGGTTAAATCGAGCAAGTCCTACGGGACGATCCGGTGTCCGCGATCGTATTTTTTGACGCAGTGGTGCATCCCCGGCGACGCGTGGTGCGCCAGGGTGGTGGCCGGGGTGAGCGGCTCAGTTTCGGTAGTTCATGCCGACCATCAGGCGCCGGCCGGCGTAGTTCAGGTCGAGCATGTTCGGCGTGCCGTCGGCGAAGGGCGTGTAGGGCCCCTGGCTGTTCGAGGTCGTCGCGTTGCCCAGGTTGCGGCCTTCCACAAAGAGTTCGACGTGCGGGCCGAGCTTGCAGCCCAGCCTGCCGTCGATGAAGCGGGTCGCGTCGCGGAAGTTCGGCGAGCCCGGGTTGTACGGCAATTTGATGTTGGCGCCGCCGCCGGCGCTCGGGTAGTTGTTCATGCCCAGTTGCCCGCAACCGGCGATGCAACTGAAAAAGGAGGACACGGCCTGCACCGCGAAGCGCGCCGAGAAGCGGCCGTCGTCGTACCACATCGCCATGTTGTACGAGTACTTCGCCTCGCGCGCCGGCGGCAGCGGCGCGC
>JBDSTZ010000052.1:0-11565 GCA_039927975.1 Massilia sp.
GACCATGGTGAATATCTTGCGCGCGGACGGCGCCAGCGCATTCAGGAGCTGGCCCGACTCCCACACCGGAACGGCGCCGATCTCCAACTCGCCGCGACGGTTGACGCTGGCGCTGAGGCGTTCGAGCCGACCGCTCCAGCCGGCCGGATCGTAGCTGGACTGGATGACAAAGGCCATCGCACCGCCGCGCGTTGCCATGACGGTACGCGGCGACGCTGCCGCGCGCGAGGCGGCGGCGGCGGCGAACAATCCCTGCACGGCCGGCGCCACATCGGCGCCGGCCGGCGCGCCAAACCAGCCGGCCGGCGTGGCGCCGTCGGCGCTCCATTCGCTATCGGGCGGCCGGCCAGCGCTAGTGATGAAGGGATTGCCGTCGCCATTGCGGTCATCAAAAGCGCCGTACTTGGCGGCCAGGTAGAGGGCGCTGCTGGCTGCGCGCGCTGGCGCGCCAAGTTCGAGCGCGTAGCTGTCGACGCGTGGAGGCTTGTCCGGCCGAATGGAGCTGGTGTGGGCCCGGTAGGCGCTGGCCGCCAGGTAGTAGCTGCCGGCGCCGTCGTCCATGGTGTCGAGGCCGAACAGGTCGGCGCGCCGCTTGCGGTTGCCGTAGCGGCCGGCCGGGTCGGCCTCCATCGCGCCGATCGCGCGAGCCGCCTGCATGACGTCGAACTTCGCCGACGCGGAGTAGCTGTCGGCCGCGCGCGGCGCATCCGGCTTGCCGACTCGCGTGTTGCCCGGCAAGTAGCGGTCGTCGATGAAGCCGGTGTGGCCGATGGTGGCAATCGCTACCCGCTGGCAGCTCGACATAATCGGATCGGCGCGGGTTTTCCAGACCGGGAAACCGGCATCGGCAGCGGCGCCCTCGGTCACGCTTGGCGCGCGGTTCTGCAGGTAGCGCAAGCCTTCGTAAAACAGTTCGGCGCCAGGGTCGGCGCTCTTGTAGGCGCCCATGCGCCCAGGTTGCGCGCGCCCCAGTTGATTGATGTAGTTGATCGTGCCGCTGACGGGACCTGGCGCACCGTCGGGATTGGCGAGCAGCACGCCGTTCGTCGCTTGCCACTCGGCCTGTGGATTGGGGCTGGCGGCATAGTCCGGGCCGGCGAAGCGGCGAGCACCGACGAACTTGAGCGGTGCGCGCAGCACGCCGCCGTACAGATTGGCATCGTCGGCGCCGTGTTCGGTCAGGTAGGACATCAGGCCGGTGCGCATATCGGCGCTGTAACGCTGGATCGCACCTTCGGGCTTGGCGTCGGTGCCGTACGCGCGGCAAAGGGTGCGCCGGCTGTCGGCCGGGCCGCACACGGCGACCCTGGCATTGAACTCGCCGAAGTATTTGTCCGACACCAGGCGCCGACCGCCGGCGCCAAAGCGGGGGGCGTCGCAGGCGTGCCCCTTGGCGCCTGGCGCCAGCAGCAGGCGGTTGCGGCATGAGACAACGTACAGCGTCGGGCTATCGAAAGGCGTCACTTTCGACGGCGCGCTGCCGCCGTCGTCCGCGCTCACGCTCTTGCGCGGAAAGTAGTCGGTGCTGGCGTAGAAATCCGGATGGAAGGCGCCGTCGGGCAGCCAGGCGCGCTGCAGCACGGTCAGGCCAGGACGGTCGACGATGCGGTCGCCGCCGGTGAGCGCCAGGCGCAGCAGGTCGAGGGTCGACATGCTGGCCCAGTTGAGGAAATTGCCGCTGAACGTGGCGCCGCCGCATTCGTGGCCGCTGTCGGCTGGCGCGACGATCGAGAAGTAGCCCGCGTCGTCGGACAGATCGGGCAGCAGCACGGAAGCCGAGCGGCGCGCCATCGGATAGCTGTAGCACATGCGCGGGTCGAAGTAGCCGTCGTACTCGACGTTGCGGCGGTAGTTGTCGCGATAGGCCGCGCCGGCGTCGACGAAGGTGAGCGACAGGTTGAGCAACATGCCCGGATGCGTGCGTTCGCCGGCGAGACCGAGCTCACCGTCGGGCACGGCCAGCTGCGGCGCGGCCAGCGCGGTGTGGGAGCAGCACAGCAAGAGCAGCAGGCGCAGAAGCCATCGAACGGTCATGGGGCGCCCTCCTCGCTGGCGGCCACGCGCCGGTAGGTCGATTGCAGCACTACCTGGGTGGATGGCCGGGCGCCGAAACCGATGGCGGTAATCCGGTAGACATTGCCGGCGCGCTCGCTGGCGTCCTCGCCGGCGCGTGCCACCGGCAGCAGTTCGATCAGGTAGCGCGGCCGCCGCGCGGTCAGCGCGCCCTCGCCGGCCGGCAGCGCGGCGCCGGTGAAGCGGCCGTATTCCACGGCGGCGCCATCGTCGGCCTTGTCGGCGGCCAGATCGGAAGCCTGCCAGGCCGGTTCGACGGGTGAATAGGCGCACAAGCCGGCGGCGTCGCCGCGCGCGGTGCAGCCGTCGACAAGGCCGTCGGCGAAACCGACCGCGCTGCCGGGGGCGAACAGCGCCGCGCGGGCGGACGCGCGGTCGGCGCCGCCTTCGATATCGCGCTCGGCATCGGCCAGCGCAGCCTCGGCGGCCTGGAAGGCGATCTGCCGGTCACGTTCGGCGCGCGCGGCAAGTTCGGCGTTGAGCGCGCCCTGCGCCGCCGACAGGCCGACGATCATCAGCGCCAGCAGCACAAACAGCGCGGTCACGAGGGCGGCGCCGGATGCGCGCGTGGATGGCCGGGCTCTCATCGCGTCGCTCGCAGGGCTGGATTGCGCAGCAGGACAGTGGTGGTGAACAGCTTGCGGTCGCGCTGGCGCAAGGTGGCGGGCATGTCGGCTTCATTCAGGCGCACGCCGGGGTCGCTGCGGCCGTAGGCGTCGCCATACGATTTGCCGAACAGGTCGAACTGCACCGCTTCATGCCTGTCGTCGGGGCCGCGCACGCCGTGCAGCAGCAGGGCGATGCGGATGCTGGCGACCCGCTTCCACCAGGTGCGGCGGCGCAGTTCGCGCGCGCGCGCCGGCGCGTCGGCGCCGGTCAGCACCAGCGCGGCGTCGAGTTGGTCGATGGCGCTGGCGGTGATGAATTCATTGGCCACGCCGTCGCCTGGCTCGTCGGTGTCTACGCCGTACAGCAACTGAAAGGTGTCGACGCCGGTGACGATGGCGTCGGCGCCCCAACCCTTTTTGCCGCGATACTTGCAGCGCAGTTCGGCCTCGCCGTCGGCGTTGCGGGCGACGTAGAAGATGCTCCAGCCTTCCTCCAGGGCGTTGACGGCGAAGCCGGCGCAACTGATGACGCTGCCGTCGCCGTCGGGCGACGGGCCGGCGCCGACGAAGCGCACGGCGAGGACGTCGCTGCCGTTGACGGCGTCGTCGCGCGGATCGGCGATGCCGTCGGTGTCGCGCGTCAGGCTGCGATTGTCGAGGCCACTCAGGCTGGCCTGCGCGTTCGGGTTGCCGTCAACGCCGACCTCGCCACTGTCCCAGTTGACGTAGGCGGCCTGGCGCGCGGCGCGGGTGATGATGTCGATCGCGTAGCGGCCGTTGTCGTCGATGCCGGCGCGCTGGAGTTGCGCCACGTAGGCGCGGTTGGCCGAGATCAGCAGCACGCCGCCGAACAGCAGCACCAGCATGCCGACGCTCATTGCGACCAGCAGCTCGGCCATCGAGACGCCGCGCGCGCGGCTCGTCCGTGCGCGCGGCCTGGTGGCGGGCGTCGCCGCATGCCGAACTGCGGGCCGAATTCCGCACCACAGCACTGGTCTCGCGCGGGACCTCGCCCGGAATCTGACGCCGGGCATCATCCCGGGCCTCCAGCCATGACAATGGCTACGCTGGGTGCGAAGGCACCGCTTCCATCGAGCGCTGTAGCGCCGTCAGGCTGCCTGCCGCGCCAGCCAAGTTTGATGACGATGGGCGCGTCGGCCCCGCCGGCGCAATCCCAGCCCAGCGCGTGGCGTGACGCGTCCCACACGCGCTGGTCGCGGCAGACCAGCACACGGCCACCGGGAAAGCTGGCGTGGACGGCCTGGCGCAGCTGGCCGATGTCGAATTCGGCCATGGCGGCGGAGTCGCAGGACGCGGCGTGGTGACATGGGGGCGGCGGCGCCGGCGGGCCGTCGAGCGCGCTGTCGTAACGCAGCTGGAGGTAGGGATTGCGGCCGTCGGGAATGCGCATTTGCGCCGGGTTGGCGCGCATGCTGTCGGCCAGCGTGGCGCCGAGGTGGACGGCACTCGACATGAGGCTCGACTCGTGGCGCGTGCGCAGCGAAACGGCGTGCGTGGCGCAGGCGCCGACGATACCGAGGGCGAGCACGAACACGGCGACCAGCACTTCGATAAGCGTGAACCCGCCGGCCATGCGCACGCGCACCCTGCCCCTCCGATTGATCGATGCGAGCTGTGCGCTAAAGGTCAGCGATGCGTCGCGTGGATATCTACGTTATCAGTGGAGAGTGGTGCTTGACTGCGATAGGTCAAGCGTGCGCGTGTGGGTGTCGGCGGGCAATGAAGGCGCGCGATGTCAGGGAGCCGATTGGAAAACGTCCGCGACCAAAGCGCCGTCATTCCCGCGCAGGCGGGAATCCATTCCACTTCAACTCACAGGTGATATGGGTCCCCGCCTGCGCGGGGAAGACGTTGATGACGATTGGGTGAGACCTACTTGCGCGGCTTGCGTTCGTGCCCGACTTCGGCGATCGCCTGCTGGAATTCGGCGAGGTCTTCGAAGTTCTTGTACACGGAGGCGAAACGGATGTAGGCGATCTTGTCGAGCCGCTTGAGCTCCTGCATCACGAGCTCGCCCACGTAGCCGGTATCGACTTCGCGCTGGCCGCTGGTGAGCAGCTTTTCTTCGATGCTGGCCACGGCCAGGTCGATCGCCTCGGCCGAGACGGGCCGCTTGCGCAGCGCCAGCATCAGGCTGGCACGCAGCTTGGAGCTGGCGAAATCGGTGCGGCTGCCGTTCTTCTTGACGATGAACGGCATCGACAATTCGATCCGCTCGTAAGTGGTGAAACGCTTGTCGCACTGGGCGCAGCGACGGCGCCGGCGAATCGAATCGCCTTCCTCGGATACGCGCGTATCGAGGACCTGGGTGTCGTCATGCTGACAGAACGGACATTTCATGATGGCGCCAGTGCTCTGTTCAAGTGAACCGCAAGGGCGCGGGCAACATGCCCGCGCCCCGATACTGCATGGACTTACTTGGCGTAGACCGGGTACTTGTCGGTCAGGACCTTGACTTCGGCCTTGACGCGCTCGATGGTCGCGGCGTCGTGCGGATTGTCGAGCACGTCGGCGATCAGGTTGCCGACCTTGGTCGCGTCTTCTTCCTTGAAGCCGCGGGTGGTGAAGGCCGGGCTGCCCAGACGGATGCCGGAGGTCACGAACGGTTTTTGCGGATCGTTCGGGATGCCGTTCTTATTGCATGTCATGTGGGCGGCGCCGAGGATCGCTTCGGCTTCCTTGCCGGTCAGGTTTTTCGAACGCAGATCGACCAGCATCACGTGCGATTCGGTGCGGCCCGAGACAATGCGCAGACCGCGCGCGACGAGCGCCTTGGCCAGCGCGTCGGCGTTCTTGACGACCTGTTTCTGGTACTCGACGAACGATGGCTCGAGCGCTTCCTTGAAGGCGACCGCCTTGCCGGCGATGACGTGCATCAGCGGGCCGCCCTGGATGCCGGGGAAGATCGCCGAGTTGATGGCTTTCTCGTGCTCGGCCTTCATCAGGATGATGCCGCCGCGCGGGCCGCGCAGCGATTTATGCGTGGTCGAGGTGACGAAGTCGGCGTGCGGCACCGGGTTCGGATACTGGCCGGCGGCGATCAGGCCGGCGTAGTGGGCCATGTCGACCATGAAGTAGGCGCCGACATCCTTGGCGACCTTGGCGAAACGGGCGAAGTCGATCTTGAGCGAGAAGGCCGAGGCGCCGGCGATGATCAGCTTGGGCTTGTGCTCGTGGGCCAGGCGCTCCATGGCGTCGTAGTCGATGTCTTCCTGCTCGGTCAGACCGTAGGAGACGACGTTGAACCATTTGCCCGACATGTTGAGCGCCATGCCGTGGGTCAGGTGGCCGCCTTCGGCCAGCGACATGCCCATGATGGTGTCGCCCGGTTTGAGGACGGCGAAGAACACGCCCTGGTTGGCTTGCGAGCCGGAATTTGGCTGGACGTTGGCCGCTTCGGCGCCGAACAGTTTTTTCACGCGGTCGATCGCCAGCTGCTCGGCGACGTCGACGAATTCACAGCCGCCGTAGTAGCGCTTGCCTGGATAGCCTTCGGCGTACTTGTTGGTCAGCTGCGAGCCCTGGGCTTGCATGACGGCCGGCGAGGTGTAGTTTTCCGAGGCGATCAGCTCGATGTGGTCTTGCTGGCGGGTGTTTTCCTGCTGGATGACGGCGAACAATTCCGGGTCGACGCTGGCGA
Organism: Massilia sp.; assembly: GCA_039927975.1. Taxonomy (GTDB): domain Bacteria; phylum Pseudomonadota; class Gammaproteobacteria; order Burkholderiales; family Burkholderiaceae_D; genus JBDSTZ01. The sequence goes on from JBDSTZ010000052.1 coordinate 6,343, forward strand.
GGGTGTGGTCTTTTGAAAACATGAAAAACTCCAATCGATAGGGGTGCGGCAGCTGGGCTGGATGCATCGATTGAGGGTGCCGGCGAACGGAAACAGGCAGCCTCATCGTGCGCTTTCCATCGGTGGCTGCCCAGGCGAACGGCGGATGAAATCTCACGTTCCCCGGTGGATGCCCACCTTTCGCCGCGGTGTTGGCCGCGTGCGGATGCGGTCAAATACGGCTTTTCGCCAGTTACGTGAGACGTAATGGAGCCCAAATTGTAAGGGAAAAGGCCAGTGTTGGGCAAGGAAACTGCTGCCGGGATGGCAATCCGGGGCCGTCGCCGGGCAGACCTGTACATTTCAGCTACAATTTGTCACCTCTGTTAAGGCGGGCACCACGACCCGCTCTACGCTCGTCAACCACCCAGGAATCAATACCATGATCGTATTTATCACCGGCGCTTCGGCCGGCTTCGGCGCGGAAATGGCGCGCGTGTTCGTGCGCAATGGACATCAAGTGATCATCAGCGCGCGCCGCAGGGAGCGGCTCGACGATCTGGCCGCCGAACTGGGCGAGATGGCGCTGCCGGTCGTCATCGACGTGACGGACAAGAAATCGATCGACGATGCGCTGGCGATGTTGCCGCAGTCGTGGCGCCAGATCGACGTGCTGATCAATAACGCCGGCCTCGCGCTGGGCACCCTGCCGGCCCACGAAGCCTCGCTGGACGATTGGGAAACCATGATCGCCACCAACTGCAAGGGGCTGGTGACGATGACGCGGGCGATCCTGCCGGCCATGGTCGAGCGCGGCAGCGGCCTGGTCATCAACCTGGGATCGGTGGCCGGCGCCTACCCTTACCCGGGCGGCAATGTGTACGGCGCCACCAAGGCGTTTGTCGACCAGTTCACCCTCAACCTGCGCGCCGACCTGGTGGGCACCGGCGTGCGGGCGACGAATATTGCGCCGGGCCTGTGCGGCGGCACCGAGTTTTCCAACGTGCGCTACAAGGGCGACGATGCGGCCGCCGCCAAGGTGTACGAGGGCACCACCCCGCTCAACGCCCAGGATATCGCCGAAACCGCGTTCTGGATCGCCACCCTGCCCCCGCATATCAATATCAACATCATCGAGATGATGCCGACCTGCCAGGGCTTCTCCAACTTTGCGATCAAGCGCACGCTGTAAGCGGGCCACCGTCGACAGCGCGGTCGATCGGACGGCGCCAATCGGGGCCGGCGCCAACCGCCATGTATGCACACTCCCAAGCTTTGTGAGAAAGTGTTACAAAGGTTGGCGCTTTGCTATGGGGTAACGTCTACTAGCGAGGTGTTACCGATCACGATTTTTCCGCCATATGTACGCTCGCGTACATTCGCGGGATGAAAATCGGCTAAAATGTTTCCCTCCATAACTGATCGTAGCTTTCATGCCCGCAGCATTCGACTGGACAGTACGCGTGTATTACGAAGACACCGATGCCGGAGGAATCGTGTACTACGCAAACTATCTGAAGTTTTTCGAGCGCGCCCGCACCGAATGGCTACGCGCGCACGAGATCGGCCAGCAGCAGATGCGCGAGCAGCACGGCGCCATGTTCGTCGTGAAAAACGTGCAGATCGACTATCATGCGCCGGCGAAACTAGATGATGTACTAAGATTAACGCTGCAGATCGACAAGCTGGGCCGCGCGAGCGTGCAGTTCGTCCAGCAAGCCTGGCGTGACGATGTACTGTTGTCGACCGCCCATGTGCGGGTCGGCTGCGTCGACGGCGCCACGCTGAAACCGCGCTCGCTGCCCCACGCCGCCGCTGCTAAAATGCGTCCCGCCTGATATTTCACCCGAAACATCCACAGAAACCACCGACTCCCGATGAACGCAGCCCAAGACCTTTCCTTCGTCGCCCTGATCACCAACGCCCACTTGATCGTGCAGTTGATCATGGCGCTGCTGCTCGTGGTGTCGCTCACCAGCTGGACCTATATTTTCCGCAAGATGTTCGCGATCCGCGCCGCGCGCACCCAGACGGCGCAGTTCGAGCGCAGCTTCTGGGCCGGCGGCAACCTGCACACCTTGCACCAGAGCGCGGGCAGCAACCGCGACCAGAGCGGCGCGCTGGCGCGCATCTTCGAAGCCGGCATGGGCGAATTCATCAAGGGCAAGCAAGCCGCGCGCGACGCGCTCGACATGGGCGCCGTGCTCGACAGCGCTCGGCGCGCGATGCGGGCCGCCTTCCAGCGCGAACTCGACGCGCTCGACATCCACCTGAACTTCCTGGCCTCGGTCGGCTCGGTGTCGCCGTATGTGGGTCTGCTGGGCACGGTGTGGGGCATCATGAACGCCTTCCGCGGCCTGGCCAACGTGCAGCAAGCCACGCTGGCGGCGGTCGCGCCCGGCATCGCCGAAGCCCTGATCGCCACCGCGATCGGCCTGTTCGCGGCGATTCCGGCGGTGGTGGCCTACAACCGCTTCACGCACGACATCGATCGCCTGGCGATCCGTTTCGAAAGTTTCGTGGAAGAGTTTTCGAACATCCTGCAGCGCCAGTCGCGCTAAGCGGGATCGGGGAGACACACTATGGCGTCCTTTTCCAGCAGTCTGCGCGGCGGCCGCGCGCGCAAGTTCAAGTCCGACATCAACGTGGTGCCGTATATCGACGTGATGCTGGTGTTGCTGATCATCTTCATGGTGATCCCGCCGGCGAACAGCCCCAGCGTGATCAATCTGCCGAGCGCGGAGAAATCGGCGCTGCCGCCGGACGACTACATCCAGATCATGTTGAAACCCAACGCCACGCTGTCGATCGGCGTGAACGGCAAGACTGCGGTGGCGCCGCAGGACATGCGCGACCGCAGCGCCCTGCTGCGCCGCCTGCGCGAGATTCACGGCGAGCATCCCGAGTATCCGGTGATGATCGCGGGCGACCGCGAAAGCAAATACGACGACGTCATCCAGCTCATTTCGGAAGCCAAGAAGATGGGCATCAACCGCGTGGGACTGGCCACCAAGTGAAGCGCGTGAGTCCATCATGCAAGCGATGAAACCCGCCACCGCCGGCGGCGTACCCTACCAGGTGCCGCCCGAACCGCGCCGCTGGCCGTCGATCGTCCTGGCGGCCGCCGTGCACGCCGGCCTGCTGGCCTTCCTCTACATCGGCATCAGCTGGCAGAACACCGCGCCGGTCGAGGTCGAGGCCGAGGTGTGGGACATGAAAGTGCAGCAGGCCGCCCCGCCGCCGCCGCCCGAGCCGGAGCCGGTCGAAGCCCCCAAAGCGGAGCCGGTGCCGGTGCCGAAAGTGGTGCAGCCGAAGGTCGAGGAGCCGGTCGCGCCGAAGACGCCCGACATCGCGCTCGAACGCGAGAAGCGCAAGGCCGAGTTGAAGAAGAAGGCACTGGAAAAAGAGCTCGAGGAAAAGCAGGAGAAAAAACGCCTGGCGCTGGAAGAGGAAAAAAAGCGCGAGAAGGAATTGAAGGCCGAATTGAAAGCGCAAAAGCTGGCCGATGAACTGGCCGAGAAGAAGCTGGCGGCCGAAAAAGTGAAGGCCGACAAGCTCGCCAAGTCCAAGCTGGCGGCCGCCGAACAGAAAAAGCTCGACAAGCTGCGCGAAGACCAGATGCGCCGCATCACGGCCGGCAATGGCGCGAGCGGCGATGCGCCGAAAGCGACGGCGCCGCGCATCGACAGCGGTTACCTGGCCAGCATTACCAGCAAGATCAAGAGCAGCACCTCGTACGCCGGCGACACCGACGTGCCCGGCAATCCGCGCGTGGTGTTCAAGGTCGATCAACTGCCCTCGGGCGAAATTGTGTCGGTGAAAAAGATCAAGGGCAGCGGCAACCCCGGTTTCGATGATGCCGTAGAGAAAGGCATTATCAAATCGTCACCACTACCCAAGAAGAAAGATGGTACGGTAGAACGAACTTTGGAAATTGCCTTCTCGATGAAAGACCTCGATTGAGCCTTTCCGCCACCATTCACCTGAACAGAACGGAACCATGAAACTACTCTACTCTTTCGTATTGAGCGCCGGCCTGGTGGCCGGCAGTGCGCAGGCCCAATTGAAGGTCGAGATCGCCGGCGTCGGCAACGGCCAGATTCCCGTCGCGGTGGCCACCTTCGCCGATGAAGGCGAGGCGCCGGCGCAAATTTCGGCGATCATCCGCGCCGACCTCGAGCGCAGCGGCGTGTTCAAGGTGATCGATGCCGGCACCGTGCTGTCGGAGACCGCCAATGTCGACTTCGGACAGTGGAAGTCGCGCGGCGCCGACGCGCTGGTGGTGGGCAGCGTGCAGCGCCTGGCCGACGGCCGCATCGACGTGCGCTACCGGCTGCTCGATACCATCAAGGCGAGCCAGCTGTCGGGGCTCAAGAGAACCGAGCAGGCCAAGTACACCCGCTTCACCGCCCACAAGATTGCCGACGACATCTATGAAAAGCTGACCGGCAACCGCGGCGTGTTCGCCACCCGCGTCGCTTACGTCAACAAGATGGGGCCGAAGGATTTCCGCCTCGAAGTGGCCGACGCCGACGGTGAAAACACCGTGACGCCGGTGCGCTCGAACGAGGCGATCATCTCGCCATCGTGGTCGCCCGACGGCAGCAAGGTGGTCTACGTCTCGTTCGAGCTGAAAAAGCCGGTGATCTATCTGCAAGACCTGGTGACCGGCAGCCGCAAGATCATCGCCAACTACAAGGGCAACAACTCGGCGCCGTCGTGGTCGCCCGACGGCACCCGCCTGGCCCTGGCGCTGACCAAGGACCCGGTCTACCAGGTGTATGTGATGAACATCGACGGCAGCGGACTGCGCCGCCTGACCAACACCACCGGCATCGAAACGGAACCGCAATTCTCGGCCGACGGCCAGAGCATTTATTTCACCAGCGACCGCAGCGGCGGCCCGCAGATCTACAAGATGAGCGTCAACGGCGGCACCGCCACCCGCGTCACCTTCAACGGCCCCTACAACATCAGCCCGCGCGTCTCGCCGGACGGCAAGACGCTGGCCTGGGTCTCGCAGCGCGACGGCCGCTTTTCCCTATACGCGATGGACCTGGCGAGCGGCCAGGAACTGAAGCTGGCCGACGACGCGACCGAACCGAGCTTCGCACCGAACGGCAAGTATGTGATGTACGCGACCAAGGGCGGCGGACGCACCGGCCTGGCCGTGGTGTCGGTGGATGGACGCGTCAAGCAACGCCTGAGTATCCAGACGGGCAATATCCGGGAGCCCAGCTGGGG
>JBDSTZ010000053.1:0-4657 GCA_039927975.1 Massilia sp.
GTCGGCGAGAGCTTGGCGCCACAGCAGCGCGAATCGGGCCGCGCCACCATCCACAGCCAGTTCGTCGCCGCCTGCGCCAGCGGCGCGCCGGCCGGGCGCCTGCCGCGCCGCGTGGTCCTGTTCGGCATGTCGGCCCTGCCTTATCAGACGCTGGAGGCGATCGCCGCGCTGTCGCGCCACTGCCAGGTGCTGATGGCGGTGCCCAACCCCTGCCAGTTCTATTGGGGCGACATTATCGAAGGGCGCGAACTGCTCGGCGCGCGCCACCGGCGCCAGCGCCTGCGCGGCGGCATTGAGCTGGCCGATGTGCCGCTTGAAGACCTGCACGCGCACAGCCATCCGCTGCTGGCCGGCTGGGGGCGCCAGGGCCGCGATTTTGTGCGCATGCTCGACGAATTCGACAACGGCGAGGCGCGCGCCGACAATCTGCGGCTCGATCTGTTCAGCGAAGGCGAGGGCGACACCCTGCTCGAACAGGTGCAGGCGGCGGTGCGCGACATGCTGCCGCTTGGCGAGCATCCGCGCAACCAGGTCGGCGCCGGCGACCATTCGGTCGAATTCCACCTGGCCCACAGCGTCCAGCGCGAGGTCGAGGTGCTGCACGACCAGCTGCTGGCGTGGTTCGCCGATCCGGCGCTGGCCGGCCTGCGCCCGCGCGACGTGGTCGTCATGGTGCCCGACATCGACACCTTTTCGGCCGCCATCCACGCGGTGTTCGACCAGCACCGGCGCAGCGATCCGCGCTTCATCCCCTTCGAGATCGGCGACGTCAAGGACCGCAGCGTCAACCCGCTGCTGGTGGCGCTCGAATGGCTGCTGCGCCTGCCGCAGCAGCGCTGCCGCCAGAGCGAGGTGCGCGACCTGCTCGACGTGCCGGCGCTGGCCGCGCGCTTCGGCCTGGCCGACGACGACCTGGCCACGCTCGGCCACTGGATCGAAGGGGCCGGGGTGCGCTGGGGCCTCGACCAGCAGCACCGCAACGGCCTGGGACTTGGTTCGGCCGGCGAGCAGAATGCCTGGATCTTCGGCGTGCGGCGCATGCTGCTTGGCTACGCCAGCGGCGCCGGCGCCAGCTTCGGTGACATCGAACCATACGCCGAAGTGGGCGGGCTCGACGCGGCGCTGGCCGGCTCGCTCGCCCAGCTGATCGAAACCCTGCTCGACTGGCGCGCGCGGCTGGCCGAAGCGCGTTCGCCGGCCGCCTGGGGCGAACAGGCGCGCGCGCTGCTGGCGGCGTTTTTCGACGCCGGCGCCGAAGCCGACCGTCTCACCCTGGCGCAATTGAACGAAGCGCTGCAAGGCTGGCTGGAGACCTGCGAGAACGCCGAATTCGACGAAGCAGTGCCGCTGGCGGTGCTGCGCGAAGCCTGGCTGGGCGCGCTCGACGAGCCGACCCTGGACCACCAGTTCGTCTCGGGCGGCGTGACCTTCTGCACGCTGATGCCGATGCGCGCCGTGCCGTTTCGCGTGGTCTGCCTGCTCGGCATGAACGACGGCGACTTCCCGCGTCGGGCGCGCCAGGCCGATTTCGACCTGCTGGCGCTGCCCGGCATGGCGCGCCCGGGCGACCGCTCGCGCCGCGACGACGACCGCTACCTGATGCTCGAAGCGCTGCTGGCCGCGCGCGACAAGCTGTACGTCAGCTGGGTCGGGCGCAATGTGCGCGACAACAGCGAGCAGCCAGCTTCGGTGCTGGTGTCGCAGCTGCGCGACTATCTGGCGGCCGGCTGGCAGCTGTCGCTGTCGGCGATGACGACCGAACACGCCTTGCAGCCGTTCAGCCGGCGCTATTTCGAGCGGGGCGGCTTGCGTACCTACGCGGGTGAGTGGCGCGCGGCCCACGCGACCGAAGCGAATTCCGACGACGCCGCGCTGCCGCCGTTCGAGCTCGAGGCCGACTATCGCCTCAAGCTGAGCGAGCTGACCAACTTCATGCGCCAGCCAGCGCGCCATTTTTTCCGCCGCCGGCTCGGCGTCGCCTTCGACGAGGCCGACCTGGTGGGCGAGGACGAGGAACCGTTCGCCCTGGGCGGCCTGGAACGCTATTTTCTCGAAGACAGCCTGCTTGACGACAGCGGCACGCCGGAGCCGCTGGACGCGGTGCGCGCCAGCCTGCGCACCCGCGCCGAGCGCCTGGGGCGCGAAGGCGTGCTGCCGATCGGCCTGATCGGCCGCCAGTGGCAGAACGAACTGGTCGACGCGCTGGTGCCGGTGCGCAGCGCCTGGCTGCGCCTGTGCGCGCGCTTCGACGTCGCCGCGCCCAAGCTGGCGGTCAGCCTGGCGTTCGGCGGCATCACCCTCGACGACTGGGTCGACAAGCTGCGTGCCGGCGACGGCCAGACCGTGTGGCTGATGCAGATCTCCTCGAAAGTGCTCGACAAGAAGGAACAGCCGCGCGGCGACAAGCTGATCGCCGCCTGGCTGCGCCAGCTGGCGGCGGCCGCCGCCGGCCAGCCGGTGACGGGATTCCTGGTGGCGCGCGACGCCACCGTGGTGATGGCGCCGCTCGACCCGGCCCAATCGCGCGCGCAGCTGGCGCAACTGTTGGCCCTGTGGCGCCGCAACCTCGACCAGCCGCTGGCGGTCGCCTGCCACAGCGCGCTGACGCTGCTGGCCGGCGGCGACGCCCGGCTGGCCTATGAAGGCGGCTTCGAGCTGACGGGCGAAGTCGACGACCCCAGCCTGGCACGCCTGTGGCCCGATTTCGCCGCCCTGTGCGCGAGCGGCGAGTGGATCGCCAACGTCGACGCGCTGTATGGTCCGCTGGCGCAGTGGCTGGCGCAGTCGATCGCCATCGAGCCGCATCCACGGGAGGCGCCATGAGCGAACTGCTCGACGCATTGAGCTTCCCGCTGCACGGCTCGCGCCTGATCGAGGCGAGCGCCGGCACCGGCAAAACCTGGACCATCGCCGCGCTGTACGTGCGCCTGGTGCTGGGCCACGGCGGCGAGGCCGGCTTCGCGCGCCCGCTGCTGCCGGCCGAAATCCTCGTCATGACCTTCACCCGCGCGGCCACCCGCGAGCTGTCGAACCGGGTGCGCGAGCGCCTGGTGGAGGCGGCCGCCTTCTTCCGTGGTGAAGTGACGCTCGACGATCCCTTTCTCAACGCGCTGGCGGCCGGCTATGCCGACCAGGCGGCGCGCAATCTCGCCGCGCACCGCCTGGTGGCGGCGGCGCAGACCATGGACGAGGCGGCGATCTTCACCATCGACGCCTGGTGCCAGCGCATGCTGCGCGAGCACGCCTTCGACAGCGGCAGCCTGTTCGACGAAGAACTGATCAGCGACGAGCAGGCCCTGTTCGAGGATGCCGCCCACGACTACTGGCGCCAGCACGTGTACCCGCTCAACGAACACGCGCTGTCGGTGCTGGGCGGCTGCTGGCGCGACGTCGAGGCGCTCAAGGATTCGGTGCGCCAGCTGACGCGCCGGGTGCACCTCCTGGGTGAGTGTGGCAACGAGTCGCTGGCGGCGCTGATCGCCCGCACCGAGCGCGCGCAGCAGGCCGTGCTGGCGCAGCTCAAGGACGGCTGGGTCGAGCGCGCCGACCGCATGGAGCGCTGGATCGCCGGCCATCGGGAGGTCTCGCCCAAGTGCTTCAACGGCAACAAGCTGCGCCCCGATTCGCTGGTCAAGTGGTTCGACGCGCTGCGCGCCTGGGCGCGCGACGCGGCCATGGTGATGCCCGATCTGACCGACAGCAACTGGCACCGGCTCTCGCCCGACGGCATCGTCGACGCCTTCAGCAAGGGTTTCAGCACCGAGGTCGATCCCTGCTTCGAGGCCACCGGCCCGCTGTGGGAAGCGCTCAAGCAGATCGACCCGATCAAGCACGCGCTGTACCGCCACGCCGCGCTGGCGATCGCGCGCCGCATGGCCGAACTGAAGCAGCGTTCGCGCCAGTTCGGCTTTGCCGACATGCTCGAACGGCTCAAGAGCGCGCTGGAAGGGCCGAACGGCGCGGCGCTACGCCAGCGCATCGTCGACCAATTCCCGGTGGCGATGGTCGACGAATTCCAGGACACCTCGCCCGACCAGTACCGCATCTTCAACCTGCTTTATCAGGTGGCCGACAACGCGCGCGAGCACGGCCTGTTCCTGATCGGCGACCCGAAGCAGTCGATCTACGGCTTTCGCGGCGCCGACATCCACAGCTATCTGGCGGCGCGGCGCGCGACCGAGGGACGCCATTACCAGCTCGGCACCAACTACCGTTCGACGGCGGCGCTGGTGGAGGCGGTCAACCGCCTGTTCCTGCACGCCGAGGGACATGCGGGCCATCCCGGTTTCGCCGCCGGCGCTTTCCGCTTCCGCAAGGGCGAGGTCAACCCGCTGCCGTTCGACGCGGTCAACGCGCAGGGCCGGCGCCAGCAACTGGTCGGCGTGGCCGGTCCCTACCAGGCGCTGGCGGTGTGCAGCAGCGCGCGCGACGACATGCGGGCCGACGACTACCGCGGCTTTTTCGCCCATCACTGCGCTGAACATATCGTCGGCCTCCTGAACGATCCGAAGGCCGGTTTCAGCGACGGCGACAAATTCACCCGCCTGATGCCGGCCGATATCGCGATCCTGGTGCGCGACCGCAAGGAAGCGGCGGCGATCCGGCGCGCGTTGCTGCAGCGCCGCGTGGCCAGCGTCTACCTGTCGGACAAGGATTC
>JBDSTZ010000054.1:0-3178 GCA_039927975.1 Massilia sp.
CGAATCCGGGGTACGCCAATCCGCCCGCCACGGTCACGTACTTCTTTACCGCGCGTGATGCCTTCCGCACCGAGAACCAGATCCGCACCGACATGGCACTCAACTATGGTCACAAGCTCGCGAAGAAGGCAGAGATCTTCGGCCGGCTACACCGGTCCGCTCAACCGCTGCTCGATCTTCGGCAACGCCGCCGCCGGCGCCAAGTTCCAGAAGATGCTGGCGATGGGCGCGCAAAAGCCGTGGCCGGAGGCGCTCAAGGCGATTTCGGGCGAGGACAAGATCGACGGCTCGGCCTTGCTGGAGTATTTCGCGCCGCTCAAGGTCTGGCTCGACGAGCAGAACCGCCTGCTGGCGGCGGCCGAGAGGAAGTAAGGTCGAACTAACCGCGAAGTAGGTGGTGATCGGCACGGCGGCGCCATCGCGCGCCGCCGCCGATGTCGCACCGCCAGGCAGCTCTTGCACCGCCCCGGCACGATGCCCGCCACAGCGCTGCGCGGCTGCGCTATGCGGTGGCGAAAAGCCGCTGCGCTTTCCGTACATTCGCGCTCCGGTCCCGCAGCGCATACCCCTTCCGCATGCGCATTTTGTTGAATTTCAACAAATTTGCCTGCCATCCTCACATTTTTGCCTTTCCCATATCGTTTCTTCGTTACAATAAAAGCCCGTTCACCATCCGATCGCGCCGCCATGCAAGTTCCCGCCCCGCCCGCCGGTCAGGATCGCGCCGGGCGCCCGCATGCCATGCTCGACGGCCGCCTCTCGCTCACCACGCCCGAAGGCGTGCGCCTGCTGCTGACCCCGGCCGGACCGCACATGCGCGCGCTGGCCTGGCTGATCGACTTCCTGCTGTGGCTGCTGGCGGTGTGGATGGTCCGCCTCGTGCTGCCCGACAACGAGGCGGTCGAAGGCATCTTCATGATTTTCCTGTTCATCTCCTACTGGGGCTATTCGATCATCTGCGAGGTGTATTTCGGCGGCCGTTCGCCCGGCAAGCGCGCCACCGGCCTGGAAGTGGTGCGCAGCGACGGCTTGCCGGTCGGCTGGGCCGAGTCAACCCTGCGCACCCTGCTGCTGGTGGCCGACTTCATGCCGGTCGCCTACGCCAGCGGCCTGGTCTGCATGATGTGCGACCGCCGCTTCCGCCGCATCGGCGACATGGTGGCCGGCACCCAGGTGATTTACCGCGAGCGCAGCGTCAAGCGGCGCGACACCCCGCCGGCCGCCCCGCTGGCGCCGCCCTTCCCGCTCAACGCCGACCAGCAGCGCACCCTCGCCGCGCTGATCGAGCGCGAGTACAGCCTGCCGCCCGAGCGGCTGGCCGAACTGGGCACCATCGCCGAACCGCTGACCGGGCGCACCGGCGCCGATTCGGTCGAGATGTTGCGCCGCTACGTGGCGGGGTTCAGCCAATGAAGCAAAGCCAGTTCGAAGCCGAAAACGTTGAAATGTGCCTGCGCATCGAGAACATCCTCGACGGCACCGCCTCCGACCAGCGCGATTTCCCCGCCCTCTACCGGCGCCTGTGCCAGTGCCTGGCGCTGTGCCGCCAGCGCGGCTATTCGCCGGCGCTGGCCGACCATCTGCAAGCGCTGGTGTCGCGCTGCCACCGGCGCATGTACGGCAACGCGGTCGAGCGTTCGCATACCCTGCTGCGCTGGATGGGGGTCGAGTTTCCGCGCCGCGTGCGCGCCGAGTGGCGCCTGCTGCTGCTGGCGCTGGCGGCCTTTTTCGGCGTCGGCCTGGCGGTCGGCCTGCTGGTCTGGTTCCAGCCGCACTGGGCCTACAGTTTCGCCTCGCCCGCCGAGCTGGCCACGATGCGCAGCATGTACCAGCCGGGCAATGTGGCGATCGGCCGCCACGGCGCCCAGGGCGATGTGATGATGTTCGGCTTTTACATCTGGAACAACACCTCGATCGGTTTTCGCACCTTCGCCGGCGGCATCTTCGGCGGCATTCCGGCGCTGCTGAGCGTGGCCTCGAACGGCATCCAGCTCGGCGTCGTCGGCGCCTGGCTCAGCAAGGACCCCGACACCGTCAACACCTTCTGGTCCTTCGTCGTCACCCATTCGAGCTTCGAGGTGACCGGCCTGCTGCTGTCGGCGGTGGCCGGCATGCGCATGGGGCTGGCGCTGATCCATCCCGGCCGCAGCGGCCGCATGGAAGCGCTGTACGCCACCGGCCGCGAGATCTTCCCGGTCACCGTCGGCGCCGCGCTATTGACCGTGCTGGCGGCGTTTTTCGAAGGCTTCTGGTCGGCCTCGACGGCGGTGCCGGCGGGCGTCAAGTACGCCGTCGGCGCGCTGTGCTGGAGCGCGGTGATCCTGTTCTTCACCTTCGCCGGGCGCGACAAGCGATGAGGCGCGCGCCATGCGGATAGAGCAGTTGCGGATCGAACTGCGCCCGCGCAGCAACGCCCAGGCGCTCGACCTCGGCTACGCGCTGCTGCGCTCGCACGCCGGCGCGGTCTGGCTGGCCTTCCTGGCGCTGTGGCTGCCGCTGCTGGGCGTGTGCGCCGCGCTCACGCTGCTGTGGCCGGCGCTGGGGGGCTACTGGATCCTGCTGGCCTGGTGGCTGCGCCCGCTGCTCGAACGGGCGCCCCTGTACGTGCTGTCGCGCCAGGTGTTCGGCGCCAGCGTCGGCTGGCGCGAAGCGGTGCGCGCCTGGCCGCGCCAGCTCGGCGGCGGCTGGCTGCCCCAGCTCACCTGGAAGCGGCCGTTCAGCGCCGCGCGCGCGCTGTATGTGCCGGTGTGGCAGCTCGAACAGGCGCGCGGCGAGGTGGCGCGGGTGCGCCGCCGCATCCTCGGCGCCAAGGGCACCGGGGTGGCGGCGATCGGATTCGGCGTGACCTGCTTCTGGCTCGAAGCGATCCTGCAACTGGGCGTCATCGGCGCCATCGGCATCGCCATCAGCGCCGGCGAGTACAGCAATCCGTTCGCCTTGTTCACCGTCGAACCGGACGCCAACGCGCTGCCGCTGCGCATGGCCTACCTGTTCGCCTTCGGCCTGGCCGGCGCGGTGGTGGCGCCGATCTACACCGCCTGCGGCTTCACGCTGTACCTGAACCGCCGCGCCGCGCTCGAAGCCTGGGACCTGGAACTGCAGCTGCGCCAGATCGCCCGGCCGGCCGAGGCCAGGGCGCGCCGCCCGGCCGCGGTCGCCCTGCTGGTGGCCTGCTGCG
>JBDSTZ010000055.1:0-2146 GCA_039927975.1 Massilia sp.
GATCGCGAAGCCGATCTGGAACGCGGTTTTCAGTTCACTGGTCACAAACGCCGGAATCAGCACCCGCAGCGGAATGTCCTCGGGGCCTTGCAGGGCGGGCGAGCGCGACATCTTGACGAACAGCGCCAGGTCGGCCTGGCGGGTCTGGCGCGTCATGAATTGCTTGAGCGGGGCGACGCCCTTGTCCATCGCCTCGCCCATCTGGATCTTGTTCTCCTGCAGCGGCAGGTAGGCGTCGGTGTAGATCTTGTCGAACACGGGACCCATGACGAACAGGGTCAGGAACAGCGCCAGCCCGACCATCACCTGGTTGGGCGGCGCCGACTGGGTGCCGATCGCCTGGCGCAGCAGCGAGAGCACGATGATGATGCGGGTGAACGCCGTCATCATCAGGAGGGCGGCCGGCAGGAAGGACAGCGCCGTCATCAACAGCAGGGTCTGGACCGGCAGCGAGTAGGCGGTGCCGCCGCCGGGCGCAGGGGTGCTGGTGAAAGCGGGGATGCCGGGCGCGGCGCTGGCCAGGAGCGGCAGGGCCAGCGCGGTCACGCCGGCCAGCGCGACACTGCCGAGCAGGATGGTTCTATTTCGCATTACGTTTGTCGATCGTTTGTTTGAGCCACTCGGAAAAACTGGTCGCCGGCGGCACGTGGGGATGCAGGGTTGCCTCCGCGCCCGCGCCTTCCGGACGCGGCATGGTGGCCAGCGCGTTGACGCGGCCGGGCGCGGCGCCCACCACGATCCACTGGCCGGCCACTTCGACCACCATGATGCGCTCGCGTCCGCCCAGATTGAGGCCGCCGACGATGCGCAGATGGGCCGAGCCCGAGGCCGCCTTCGGGCCGTAGCGCTTGAGCGCCCAGGCCAGCACGGCCAGCAGGCCAAGCACGGCGAGCAGGGCGAAGATGGTTTGCAGCAGGCTGCCGGCCGAGGCGCCGCCGACCTGGCCGGCGCTCGGACCGCTCATCGGCGCCAGCTGGACCGGGCCGGGCCGCACCACGGCGGGCGCGGCGTCGGACGGCGCGGGCGCGACGGGGGCTGTGACGGCTGCGGCCGGGGTGGCCAAGGCGGCTGAGCCCGCTGGCGAACTGGCCGAGGCGGCCGACTCCGCAGGCGCCGTGGCCGCACTGGATGCGGCGGCTGCAGCGGCAACCGGCGCGGCGGCCTGGACCAGGCCTGCGTTGATGACCAGCAACAGGGCGGCCAGCGGGAAGGTCAGCGAGCGCACCCTCATTTATTGAGTTTTCTGATCCGCTCGGACGGCGTGATGATGTCGGTGAGGCGGATGCCGAACTTGTCGTTGACCACCACCACCTCGCCCTGGGCGATCAGGCAGCCGTTGACCAGCACGTCCATCGGCTCGCCAGCCAGGCCGTCGAGCTCGACCACCGAGCCCTGCGCCAGCTGCAGCAGGTTCTTGATGGCGATCTTGGTGCGGCCCAGTTCGACCGTGAGCTGGACCGGGATGTCGAGGATGAAGTCGATATCGTTCGGCGTCTCGTTCTTGCTGCCCTTGTTCGAAAAATCCTTGAACACGGCGGCGCTGGCGGCCTGATTCTGCAGCGCGTCGGCCTCGGCCTTGGCCTGCTCGGCGATGGCCGCGCCCCAGTCGTCATCCATGCTCTGGTCGTCTTGATTGTCGGACATCTTGCTCTCCTGTGATTCGGTGCCGCTCGCGCTGCGCGCCGGCTTGGCGTTTATTTGGTATCGGAATTGGCCAGCAGTTTTTCGACCTTGAGGGCGTACTGGCCGTTGAGTACGCCGTAAGTGCAATCCATCACCGGCACGCCGTCGACGGTGGCCTGGATCTGCTCGGGCACGGTCAAGGGAATGATGTCGCCCACCTTCATGTTGAGGATCTCGTCGAACGAGGCGCGGCCGTGGCCGAGCGTGGCGACCAGCTCGACTTCGGCGATCTGGATCTGCTGGGTCATCAGGCGGATCCAGCGCTTGTCGACCTCGAGCGCCTCGCCCTGCAGGCTGGAGGTGAGGGCGTCGCGGATCGGCTCGATCATCGAGTACGGCATGCAGAAGTGGATCTGGCCGGAGACCGAGCCCAGCTCGACCGTGAAGGTCGACGACACAACCACCTCGTTGGGCGTGGCGATGTTGGCGAACTGGGTATTCATTTCGGAGCGGATGTATTCGA
>JBDSTZ010000056.1:0-9735 GCA_039927975.1 Massilia sp.
ATGGCGCTGCGCGGGCGTTTGCCGGCCTGCACACGGTTGGCGATCGGGCCATTTTCATCCTGCGAATCGAAGGAGAAGTCGGTCAGCTGGTTGTTCAACATGAAGCCGTCGACCATCTGGCGCGCGCCGAAGGCGTCTTCGACCGAGGTGGTCATCGACAGGCCGTTGCCGCGCCGATCGACCACCACCAGTTGCGAGGTCGATGGATTCTCGATCGCGTTGTCCTTGCCCCAGGCTACATCGAGGCCGGGCGGCGTGCCGGGCATCGCTGTGCCCATCGAGCGCGGGCCGATCAGGGCGGCGCGCCGGGCCAGGTAATTCTTGTCGAGCAGGCCACGGATGCCGCCGGCCGGCAGCGGGGTGAAATCGGTATCGGCCACGTAGCGGTTGCGGTCGGCGAAGGCCAGGCGGCCGGCTTCGGAAAACAGGTGGACGGCGTCGGCGCCCGGCACGTCGTCGACCGGCGCGAGTTTGCCGATGCCGGTGGTCTCGAGCATACCGAGCATCTGGGCGATGGCGATGCCGCCCGACGATGGCGGCGGCATGCCGCACACGGTCCAACGGCGGTAGTCGCTGCAGACCGGGTCGCGCAGCTTGGCCTGGTAGGCGCCGAGATCGGCCGCCGTCAACAGGCCCGGATTGGTTGGATGCGCGGCCACCTTGGCGGCGATGTCGCGTGCCAGGCGGCCGCGATAAAAGGCGTCGGCGCCGCCGGCGGCGATCTCGCGCAAGGTCGTGGCCAGCGCCGGATTTTTGAGGATGTGGCCGACCGGCCAGGGCTGGCCGGCGGGATCGAAGTAGTAGGCGGCAGAGGCCGGGTCCTTGCGCAAATGGGGGTCGCGCGCGACCAGCCTGGCCATGCGCGGGCTGATCGCGAAGCCGTGTTCGGACAGCGCGATGGCCGGGCCGAACAGGGTTTTCCACGGCAGCCGGCCATGCTGGCGATGGACCATTTGCAGCATGCGCAGCACGCCCGGGGCGCCGACGGAACGGCCGCCCACCACGCCTTCGGCGCGCGAGAGCGGCGTGCCGTCGGGGCGCTGGAACAGCTTGTCGGTGGCGCCCGCCGGCGCCGTTTCGCGGCCGTCGAAAGCCTGCACTTTCTTGCCGTCGAAATGAAGCAGGAAGGCGCCGCCGCCAATGCCGGACGATTGCGGCTCGACCAGGGTCAGCACCATCTGGGCGGCGATGGCGGCATCGATCGCGCTGCCGCCCAGTTTGAGCATCTTGTAGCCGGCCTCGGTGGCGTGCGGATTGGCCGCCGCCACCATATAGTGTTGGGCGACCCAGCCTGATTTCTCGACGTAGCCACTGGCCGCTTCCGGCGCCTGCTGCAGCACCACCTGGGCGCCGGCCGGCGCGGCGGCCAAAGCGGCCAAGGCGGCCAGCAGCAAGGCCAGCGCGCGCAACTTCCTTGTGATCATACTTTCTCCACAGCTTGCAAACAGGACGCGCATGAGGTCACGCCCGCGACTGCTGGCATCGTACCGTATTTGGGTGATTTTCTTTGGACGCGACTATTTAGGCTGCATGCGGATGGCGCCGTCGAGGCGGATGGTTTCGCCGTTGAGCATGCAGTTTTCGATAATCGCCTTGACCAGGTGGGCGTACTCGGCGGCACGGCCGAGGCGCGGCGGGAAAGGCACCATCTTGCCGAGGGCGTCGCGCACTTCCTCCGGCATGCCCATCAACATGGGCGTTTCGAAAATGCCGGGCGCGATCGTCATGACGCGGATGCCGCTGCGCGCCAGGTCGCGCGCCATCGGCAAGGTCAGGCCGGCCACCGCCGCTTTCGAGGCAGCGTAGGCGGCCTGGCCGATCTGGCCGTCGAAGGCGGCGACCGAGGCGGTATTGACGATGACGCCGCGCTCGCCCGAGTCAAACGGCGCGTTGCGGGCGATCGCCTCGGCCGCCAGGCGCGCCATGTTGAAGGTGCCGACCAGGTTGATGTTGACGGTGCGCTGGAATACGTCGAGCGGATGCGGCCCGTCCTTGCCGACGGTTTTGACGGCCGGCGCGACGCCGGCGCAGTTGATCAGGCCGCGCAGGGGCCCGAGCGCCACTGCCGCGTCCACCACGGCCCGGCCGTCGGCTTCGGAGGTGACGTCACAGCGGACGAAGCGGCCCATCAATTCGGCGGCCAGCGTGGCGCCCGCCTCGGCCTGCACGTCGGCCAGCACGACAAGGGCGCCGGCATCGGCCAACATGCGGGCGGTGGCGGCGCCCAGGCCCGACGCGCCGCCGGTGACGATGAATACCTGTTGTGCGATCAGCATGGTGGCCTTTGAAATTGTTTTACGTTTACGTTAACGTCAATTCCACCAATTGTACCGTCAATTGGCGGTCGCAGCGTCAGAAGCACTGCAAGGTTGCGCCGGTCCGGTTGCACAACTGGCCTTGCGGGCTGATCACCGCGTTGCCGACGCCGCCGTTGTAGCGGGCGCCGCTGGTGTCGGTGCAGCCGCCGCCGTCGCAACTGTTGATGCGCGGCGAGCCGGGCAGCGGAGCCGGCAAGGGGCTGGCCAAGGGGGCCGATCGCGTAAGCACGGGACCGTAGCTTGGCGGCGGACTGGCCGGCGGCGGCGATACGGTCGAGCTAATGATCTGCTGCACGGCGCGGCGCCTGGGGGGCGATGGCTTCGCCGGCGGTTTCGCTGGCGAAGCTTGCGTGGACTTCGGTGGCTGCGCTGCCTGTTGTGGCTTGTCAGGCACGACCGTTTCAGCTGGCGGAGTTGCGGTGGCCTGCTCCGGCTGGGTCGCCACGGGCGGTTCGGCGGCGCGCGCAGCCGAGCCGCCGATGCCCATGCTGACGGCCACGCACAACGCACTCATCATCGATTTCAGAAGCTGCATGATTGCCTCCCATGCCAGGCAGGTATGCCAAGAGGATGACTTCATTGTCCCAGCGTTGGGATTTCGACAGCGCACGCGAGATCGTCCTCATCCTGCGTTACTATGAAGGCACAACGAGGAGTACGCGATGCAGACTGCACAGCAACTGTACCGGGACAAACAGGTCAGCGCCGTCGAGGCGCTCGACCATTTGCGCGACGGCGACATGATCATCGTGCCGACCGGCGTGGGCGAGCCGCCCACCCTGCTGACCGCCCTGTCCGACCATTGCCAGCGCTTTGAGGGCATCAAGGTCGCGCAAATCCTCGCGATGCGCAAGTTCGGCTACTTCGACCGCGCCAACGCGGCGCATGTGCGGCATGCGTCGCTGTTTTTCGGCGGCGCCTCGCGGGCCGGCGGCCAAGGCGGCTGGTGCGACTTCATTCCCAACTACTTCTCCGAAATCCCGGTCCTGATCGAGCGCGAATACATGCCGGCCGACGTCGTCTTCGCGATGGCCTCGTCGATGAACGAACACGGTTATTTCGCGGTCAGCCTGGGCACCGACTACACGATGGCGGCAATCGCCAAGGCGCGCGCGGTGGTGCTGGAGGTGAACCCCAACGTGCCGTTCGCGCACGGCCAGTGCCACGTGCACGTGTCGCAGGTGAGCGCGCTGGTCGAGAGCGACGATGCGATCCTCGAAGTGGGCCTGCCGAAAATCGGCGAGGTGCAGGAAGCGATCGGCAAGTACGTCGCCGACATGATCCCCGATGGCGCCACCTTGCAGATCGGGTATGGCGGCATTCCCGACGCGGTGGTCATGCAGCTGACCGCCAAGCACGACCTGGGCATCCATACCGAGATGATCGGCGACGGCATCCTGACGCTGGTCGAGAGCGGCGCCGTCACCAACCGCAAGAAGACCCTGATGCCGGGCCGGATGGTGGCCACCTTCGCGCTCGGCTCGAAGAAGCTCTACCAGTTCATGCACCAGAACCCGATGCTGGAGATGCATCCGTCGAACTTCACCAACGATCCCTTCATCGCGGGGCAGAACGACAATCTCATGTCGATCAACGCCAGCCTGCAGATCGATCTGCTCGGCCAGTGCGGCTCGGAGAGCATCGGACACATGCCGTATTCGGGCACCGGCGGCCAGGTCGATTTCGTGCGCGCGGCGAATCGTTCGCGCGGCGGCAAGTCGTTCATCGTGCTGCCGTCGACGGCCAAGGACAATACCATCTCGCGCATTGTGCCGATGCTCAGCCCCGGCACGCACGCGACGACCAGCAAGAACGATGTCAATTATGTGGTGACCGAGTTCGGTGTGGCGCAATTGCGCGGCAAGTCGGCCAGGCAGCGGGCGCAGGCGCTGATCGCCATCGCGCATCCGGATTTCCGGGCCGAGCTGCGCGAGGCGGCGAACAGGATGTGCGTGCTGTGTTGACGTGACCTGTGACTGCGTGCCCGTGCGGCCCGCACATGAAAAATGGGGGAGGACGGCGCGAACTCCACCCTCCCCCATTCATGACTATCTGAACCCTACTTCAATGGCGCAGGTTCCGTCGTCTCGCTCTTCGGCATCGGCTGGGTCAGCGATGGATCAAGCGGTGGATTGGCTTCCGGCTGCGGCGCCGGCGGCGTGGCGATGACCGGCGGCGGCATCACCACCACCGCGCCCGGCGCGACGATCACCGCGGCGGGCGCGTGCTGCGCCACCGGCACCGTGACCGCCAGCCAGCCGGTCGGCGACAGCAGCGGCACCAGCAGCAGCGCGACGATGTTGATGATCTTGATCAGCGGGTTGACGGCCGGGCCGGCGGTGTCCTTGTACGGGTCGCCGACGGTGTCGCCGGTGACCGCCGCCTTGTGCGCTTCCGAACCCTTGCCGCCGAAATTACCGTCCTCGATATATTTCTTGGCGTTGTCCCAGGCGCCGCCGCCGGTGGTCATGGAAATGGCCACGAACAGGCCGGTGATGATGGTCCCCATCAGCAGGCCGCCCAGCGCGGCCGGTCCCAGCACGAGGCCGACGACCACCGGCACCACCACCGGCAGCAGCGAAGGCAGCACCATCTCCTTGATGGCCGAAGCGGTCAGCATGTCGACGGCCTTGTCGTATTCCGGCTTGCCGGTGCCTTCCATGATGCCCTTGATGTCGCGGAACTGGCGCCGCACTTCGACCACCACCGCGCCGGCCGCGCGGCCCACCGCTTCCATCGCCATGGCGCCGAACAGGTAGGGAATCAGGCCGCCGATGAACAGGCCGACGATCACCATCGGATTGGACAGGTCGAAGGAGATCGACTGGCCGACCGATTCGAGCGCGTGGGTATAGTCGGCAAACAGCACCAGCGCGGCGAGGCCCGCCGAACCGATCGCGTAACCCTTGGTGACGGCCTTGGTGGTGTTACCCACTGCGTCGAGCGGATCGGTGATGGCGCGCACCGATTCGGGCATGCCCGACATTTCGGCGATGCCGCCGGCGTTGTCGGTGATCGGGCCGTAAGCGTCGAGCGCGACGATGATGCCGGCCATCGATAGCATGGAGGTGGCAGCGATCGCGATGCCGTACAACTGGCCCATCTGGTAGCTGGCGAGGATGGCGGCGCACACCACCAGCACCGGATAGGCGGTCGACTTCATCGACACGCCCAGGCCGGCGATGATGTTGGTGCCGTGGCCGGTGGTCGAGGCTTCGGCGATGTGGCGCACCGGCTTGAAGTCGGTGCCGGTGTAGTACTCGGTGATGTAAACCATCAGGCCGGTGAGCACGATGCCGACCACCGCGCAGCCCATCATGGACATGCGCATGGCAGGATCGGCCCACACCAGCCAGGTGACGCCGACGAAGCCGATCAGCGACAGGCCGGCGGCCCACCACAGGCCGGTGTACAGCGCCGACATGATTTTCTTGCCCGGCTTGGCCTTGACCAGCGAGCAGCCGACGATGGAGCCGATGATCGACACGGCGCCCAGCAGCAGCGGATAGATGACCGGCGTGGCGCCAAAGCCGGTGATCATCAGGGCGCCCAGCAGCATGGTGGCGATCAGGGTCACGACATAGGTTTCGAACAGGTCGGCGGCCATGCCGGCGCAGTCGCCGACGTTGTCGCCGACGTTGTCGGCAATGACGGCGGGGTTGCGCGGATCGTCCTCGGGGATGCCGGCTTCGACCTTGCCGACCAGGTCGGCGCCGACGTCGGCGCCCTTGGTGAAGATGCCGCCGCCGAGCCGCGCGAAGATCGAGATGAGCGAGGCGCCGAAGGCCAGGCCGATCAGCGGCTTGATGACGTCATGATCGGACATGCCGCTGCCGGCCGCCTGCAGCGTGAGCATCCAGTAGAACAGGGTCACGCCGAGCAGGCCGAGGCCGACCACCAGCATGCCGGTGATGGCGCCGCCCTTGAAGGCGACGTCGAGCGCGTCGTTCATGCCGCGCGTGGCCGCCTGCGCGGTGCGCACATTGGCGCGCACCGAGACGTTCATGCCGATGAAGCCGCAGGCGCCGGAGAGCACGGCGCCGATCAGGAATCCGAAGGCGGTCTGCCATTTGAGCAGGATGAAGATGGCGATGAAGAGCACGACGCCGACGATGGCGATGGTGCGGTACTGGCGCGCCAGGTAGGCCGCCGCGCCCTCCTGGATGGCCTGGGCGATTTCCTGCATGCGGGCGTTGCCCGCGTCCTGACGCAAGATCCAGCTGCGCGACCACATGCCGTATACGACCGCGATCACGCCACACGCTACTGCAATAAGTAGTAAATTTCCCGCCATGTCGCCCCCTTGTTTCTCTTATCAAGTAACACAAAAACACATCCGAAAGACCGGTCTCCGGTGGAGATGACGGCCAACCATGCTGCGTGCTGCAAAACTTTGAATCAAAACTGGGCGCAACTGGGCGCGAATTCGTCAAGAACCGGCGGCGCTGGCGCGAAAAAAAGCGGACTCGCAGGTCCGCTGTGGGTGAAGCTTATTCGGACAGCGCTTTGAAAGCAGCGTCGCGAATCGATTCGACCGGTCCGACACCGGAAATGCGGCGGTATTTTGGCGCGCCTGGCAGTCCGGACTGGGCCCACTTGTTGTAGTAGCCCAGCAGCACCTCGGTCTGGTTGTGGTAGACCGACAGACGCTTCATGACGGTTTCGGCCTTGTCATCGTCGCGCTGGATCAGCGGTTCGCCGGTGACGTCGTCGAGGTTGTCAACCTTGGGGGGATTGAACTTGACGTGATACACACGGCCCGACGCCGGATGGCTGCGGCGGCCGCTCATGCGCTCGACGATCGATTCGTCGGGCACGTCGATTTCGAGCACGTAGTCGACATTGATGCCGGCTTCCTTCATGGCGTCGGCCTGCGCGATGGTGCGCGGGAAGCCGTCGAACAGGTAACCGTTGGCGCAGTCGGCCGCCTGCAGGCGGTCCTTGACCAGGCCGATCATGATGTCGTCCGACACCAGGCCGCCGACGTCCATGACTTTTTTCGCCGCGAGGCCGAGCTCGGTGCCGGCCTTGATGGCGGCGCGCAGCATGTCGCCGGTGGAGATCTGCGGAATGTTGTACTTTTCCTTGATAAAGTTAGCCTGGGTGCCTTTGCCTGCACCGGGTGCTCCTAACAAAATGAGACGCATTGTGGTTCCTAATACTTTTGTTGAAATAATGTTTTTGTAGTGCGGAATCGATGACTATGCCGGACTGACTACCTTGATACGAAACTTACCACAAAAGTCAGGGCAAACACCAATCCGTAAATTGATTGTCAATTTTTTGCTTGATCTCGCACAGAAGCCCTTGCGCCAGAGCGGGCTCATCTGATTAGACTGTGCGCCGCAGCAAAAAATTCACAGCCTTCCGCGCCGTCAAGCTGCGAAATATCGCCGGACGCGGACCAGGTCTTCTGGCGTATCGACCCCGGCGGCCGGCGCCTGATCGGTGATGTGCACCGCGATCGGCACGCCGTGCCACAACACGCGCAGCTGTTCGAGCGCCTCGATCGATTCGAGCGGCGAAGCCTCGAGGGTCGGATAGCGCTGCAAGAATTCATTGCTGTAGGCGTAAAGGCCGATGTGGCGCAGCGGCACGTAGCCGGGCGGCAGCGTCGCGGTCGACTGGGCGAAGGCATCGCGGTGCCAGGGAATCACGGCGCGCGAAAAATACAGCGCGCGGCCGGCGCGGTCGAGCACCACCTTGACCACATTCGGGTTGAAGGCTTCGGCGGCGTCGGTGATCGGATGGGCGCAGGTGGCCATCGGCACATCGGCGCCGATGCGGGCGGCGCAGGCGGCCAGCAGGGACGGGTCGATCAGCGGTTCGTCGCCTTGCAGATTGACGACCACCTGGCCGGGGTCCAGCGCCAGCGTGCGCGCCACCTCGGCGATGCGGTCGGTGCCGGAAGGATGGTCGGCGCGCGTCATGCACACTTCCACGCCGTGCAGGCGACAGGCGTCGGCGATGTCCGGGTGGTCGGTGGCGACGATGATGCGCGCGGCGCCCGACAGCGCGGCGCGCTCGGCGACCCGCACCACCATCGGTTTGCCGCCCAGGTCGGCCAGCGGCTTGTTGGGCAGGCGGGTCGAAGCAAGGCGCGCCGGAATAATCACGGTGAACTGCGTGACGGTGAACGGCGTAACGGCGATCGGCGTCACGGCGATCGGCGTCACGGTGGTCGGCGTCACGGTGGTCGGCGTCACTGCGGGCGCCGGCGACACGGCCGTCATGCGCCTGGCGCGTCGACTTTGCGGGCCTCGTCGGCCCACATGATGGGAATGCCGTCGCGGATCGGATAGGCCAGGCGGTCCGGCTTGCAGATCAATTCCTGGGCCTTCTTATCGTATTCGAGCGGTCCCTTGCATAACGGGCAGACCAGGATATCAAGCAGGCGAGCGTCCACGGCATTTCTCCACAATGTGTTCGGCCAGCGCGGCGTCGAGCTGGGCGCTGACCGGCACGACCCACAGGCGCGGGTCGTTCTTTAGTTGTTCAATTTGCGCACATTTTACTGCATCCTTCTCGGTGATCAGGATGACGTCCGCATCGAGGCGGGCGAATGGCTGGTCGAGAAAATCGTGATGGTCGGGCAGCGCCAGTTCGTCGAAGCGCAGACCGGCCGCGCGCAGCATGGCGAAAAAGCGGCCGGGATTGCCGATGCCGGCGGCGGCCACGATGCGCGTTGCCGGCTGCGCGGCCAGCGCGGACAGGGCAATCTGCTCGTCGCGCCTGAGCAGGCGTTCAGCCACCTGCCCTGCCAGCTGCATGCGGTAGGGCGTGCCGCCGATCCCGCCCGGCAGCTCGGCGCCATTGACGATCGTGAAGTCGCGCCGGCGCGAGACCGGCTCGCGCAGCGGCCCGGCCGGCAGCAGCCAGCCGTTGCCGGCGCCGCGCGTATCGAACAGGATGATTTCGACGTCGCGCTGCAGGGCGTAGTGCTGCAGGCAGTCGTCGCTGATGATCAGGTCGACCTCGGGATGGGCCGCCAGCAGCGCGCAGCCGGCGGCGGCGCGCTCGCGCCCCACCATCACCGGACATTGCGCGCGCAAGGCGATCAGCAGCGGCTCGTCGCCGACCTGCTGCGGGTTGGCATCCGCACCCACCGGTTGCACGGCGCCCTCGCCGCCATGGCCGCGCGAGATCACGCCCGGATGAAAGCCGGCCGCGCGCAGGGTCTGCACCAGCCAGATGGTGAACGGGGTTTTTCCGGTGCCGCCGATGAAGATGTTCCCCACCACGACCACCGGCACCGGCAGGCGCTGCGAGGCCATCAGCCCGGTGCGAAACAGCGCGCGGCGCAGCGCGGCGAGCGCGCCAAACAGCAGCGAAACCGGCCACAGGGCGCAGGCCAGCGGGCCGCGCGCGGACCAGGCCCGGCTCAGGGTGGCGGCCAGGCCGGATGGCGCGGGGGGAG
>JBDSTZ010000057.1:0-2441 GCA_039927975.1 Massilia sp.
CCGGCAGCCGCAGCTACCGGGTGCCGACGCACGACACAAGCTGGCCGGACGACGCGCAGATCGAATTCGCCTACTCCGCGCCGCGCGCTTCGCCAGCCGTCGCGCCGACGGACAGCGCAGCGATTGAATAGTAGAATATTCGAGATCCCGGCCCGGCCGGCCACCTGACATCGGCGAGCGCCAGCCGGACCGCGCACGCGAAGGGTACGCCATGATCTTGACCATTCCACGACAGCGCTTCGCGCTAACGATCGCCGCCTGTGTATTGACGCTGGCTGGCGCGGACAGCTTCGCCGCGCCAGCCGGGGTCAATACGCAGGCAGCGCTCGCGCCGGAAGCGCAAGTGCTCGACACGCTGGCCAGCGTCACCATCAGCGCCAAGCGCGGCGGCGCAACGGCGGCGCGCACGGTGGTGCGCCAGAACAGCCGCATCCTGTCACGCAACTTCGCCTCGTCCTGCGCCTTCATGGGCGACTACAGCGTGAACGACGACGACGTGGTGGTCGCCTACGCTAACGAATTCGACCTGTACGGCAGCGCCACGGCCGGCAGCTTCAGCGACACCAGTCCGGACGGCGACGCCGCCTCGCAGTCGGCCAACACCACCATCCTCGGGCCATCCGGGCCTTACGACGACAACGGCTGCAGCGCGGCCGACCTGCGCTTCGCGGCCGGACGCAACTACATCGCGCGCAAGGACAAGTCGCTCGGCCTGGGCTTTGCCGCCTACGACAACAAGGACTACGCGAGCGCGCTGGCCCAGTTTGAGATCGCCTGGAACAAGATCGGCTACGACGAAGCGGCGCTCATGCTGGGCAAGCTGCACCTGTACGGACAAGGCGTGCCGGCCGATACCGCCAAGGGCGTAGCCTGGCTGCGCAAGGTGGTCGAGGCGCGCTACGACCCGTTTCGCGACCGCCTGCGCTTCGACCCGCGCGCGCCCGGCCTGATGAACGCGCGCGCCGAGGCGGCCATCATCCTGGCCAAGATCTACCTGCTGGGCGTGGGCACAGCGAAGGACCCGGCGCAGGCGCGCCAGTGGTTCGCCAAGGCCGCCGAGGCGGGCTACGTCCCGGCCGAAAACACGCTCGGCGTGGCCTACCAGTCGGGCTATGGCGGCGAGAAGAACGCGCGCAAGGCTGTCGCCATCCTCAAGGAGGCGGCCGACGTTGGGTACGCGCCGGCCCAATACAATCTGGGACGTTTGTACTACTTCGGCGAGGACGGCGTGGCGCGCGACGCGCGGCTGGCCGGCGCCTGGTTCGAGGCCGCCGCCAAGGCCGGCCATCCGGGCGCGCTGTACTTCGCCGGCGAAATGTATGATCGCGGCGAAGGTGTCGCCGTCAACCAGGACAAGGCGATCGTGTACTACAAGGAGGCCGCGCTGAAAGGCAACGCGGCGGCGCAGAACGCGTTGGGCAGCTACTTCTACAAGGGCCAGCTGGTGCCGCGCGATCTCGTGCTGGCGCGCCGCTGGTTCGAGGCCGCCGCCAAGCAGGGGCAGCCCGAGGCGATGGTCAGCCTGGGCGTGATGGCGAGCCTGGGCGAAGGCGGACCGAAGGACCTGTCGCAAGCGTACAGCTGGCTGACGCTGGCGAAGGCGGCCGGCGCCGACGCGGCGGGACCGGCGCTGGCGAAGGTCGCGCCGCAGTTGAGCGCGCAGGAACGGGCGGCCGCCGATGGCCTGCTGAGGATGCCAGCCAAGCCTTGATAATCGGCGGAAAGTCACACGAAACTTCCAGGGGCGAGAGTGCCCTGCAGCGGAGAACCTGTGGCCGGACAAGCCCGATATACGTCCCAGTCCGAATAAGATTTGCGGGTACGCACGGTCGAGGAATGTGGCGTCCTTACAATGGACGCCCCGCACTGCGCGCCAAGGACGAACGATGCAAGCGCTTTTTCATTTGCCGGTACAAATGTTTGACAAGGAGGCGGACTCCCACTACAACGGATTCAGGGACGATGGTCCTCGGACTGCGGCAAAACTACCGGGCGCAATGTCCTCTTGGGAAGACGATCTCGATTTCGCCGATCATGATATTGAGGAGAAATCCAATGTCGATAAGTGACATGGCGGAGTTGGAGGACCATCTGCGCCGGATACAAGACATAGCCGATAGTTGGTCGACCGCCGAACGCCATGCGAGAACGGCAAAGCTGAGGCTTGCTCTGCTTGAAGAGGGCATTCCGATCGACGACGCCATAGAGCATGCGATCGAAAAATTTAATCAAGGAGAAATCGGATTTGAAGGGCTCTCGATAGCAATGCGTGGAAAAATTTTGTAACCCGCGAATCAATACACGGCGTGCGTCCCGCAGGGGGTGTACCGAATTCTGTGTAAACGGGTTTTCGTTTAAGTCTGCGGAAGCCGGTCTTCAAACTGGATGGCGAAGCGGTTCAGTGCGGCTTTCCAGTCCCGGATCGGCATCGTCCACTTTTT
>JBDSTZ010000058.1:0-6117 GCA_039927975.1 Massilia sp.
ACCGTCACAAGTCGATAGCCTTGCGCCGAATGCTCAAGGTATAATTTTGCTGTGAATAAACTAGAAACCTTCGGCCTCATCGCCGCCCAAGCCGAACGCGGGGAAATTTCCTTTCCCACCAGCGTGAACGCCGCGCTGCGCCTGCAATTGGCGCTTGACAATCCCGACTGCCATATCGAGGACGCCATCAAGCTGGTGCTCGGCGAGCCCCAGCTGGCCGCGCGCACGGTGGCGCTGGCCAACGCGGCGGCCTACAACCGCGGCGGCGACGCCACCGTCACCAATGTGCGCGCGGCCGTCATGCGGGTCGGTTACCGCAGCCTGCAAACGCTGGTGGCGAGCCTGGTGGTGCGCCAGTTCGGCAGCCGCATCGTCGACCCGCAACTGCGCGCGAAAGCCGAGCAACTGTGGGCCCACACCGCCCACGTGGCCTCGCTGGCGCACCTGCTGGCGCGCCGCGTCACCTTCGTCAATCCCGACACCGCCATGTTCGCCGCCATCGTGCACGAAGTGGGCGGCTTCTACCTGCTCTCGCGCGCCGACGAATTTCCCGGTTTGCTCGACGACGACGAGAGCGGCGACAACTGGGCCGCGCTGTGCGAGGAAGTGGTCAGCCGCGAAGTGATGAAGAAGCTGTCGATTCCGGCGCCGGTGGCCGACGCCGTCTCGCAGCTGCGCGCCGGCTTCCTCAATATGCCGCCCGATACCCTGCTCGACACCCTGCTGCTGGCGAATCAGTTCGCGCCGGTGCCGTCGCCGCTGGGCGGACCGCAACTGCCGCTGCCCGAGCATCGCGACTCGGTGCTCGACTTCGTGGTCGACGAGGCGAGCCTTGACGACATCCTCAAGGAGTCGGCCGACGAGGTCAAATCGATGAGCGCCGCGCTGCTGGTGTAGCGTTGAAATGCGCAGCGGTCACGCCGCTGCGCATTCCGCCGGCGTCGGCGCTTCGTGTCGGGCCTGGCCTGAAAAGACGCCGCACCGATCCTTCTGGTCGCTCATCTTTTGCTCGCATTACCTTCGTTTTCGCTCCCTTTCCCTCTCTTGCGCTCAGCGCTCGCTCAGGGCGTCGCTCGCATCTTCGCTTGAAACAATCCAGAAACAATTCCGCTTGTTTTTCTGTTGGCTTTATTGTCTTTTGTATTCAAAATTCAGCGGCACACTGGCTGCGGCCCCCGCATTGGGCGGCGCCGGCGATTTGCCCTTCACCCATGGCAAGGACGGCTTGCAGGTGACCCTGCCGACGCAGGCGCCCGGCGAGCACGCCTGCATGCTGACGATCGGCGGCCTGGCCATGAACCCCAGCACCACAACATTTTCCGGAAACCCTGAATGAGCATAACGAATCTGAATGCGCGCGCCGCCTTGCTGGCCGCCGGTTTGCTGTCGAGCGCGATGGCGGTCGCCGAAGTCAAACTGGCCAGCCCCTTCACCAGCCACATGGTCCTGCAGCGCGATATGAAGCTGCCCGTGTGGGGCACGGCCGACGCCGGCGAGGAGGTCACGGTGCGCTTTGGCGGACAAACCGCCAAGGCGCGCGCCGGCGCCGACGGCAAGTGGCGGCTCGACCTGGCGCCGCTGGCCGCATCGAGCGAAGGCCGGCGCTTCGCCGTCAGCGGCACGCGCACGGCGAGCCCGCTCGCCCTCGACGACGTGCTGGTGGGCGAAGTCTGGCTCGCTTCGGGCCAGTCGAACATGGACTTCACGGTGTCGGTCAAGGTCAAGAGCTTCGCCGGCGCCAGCAATGAAGAACAGGAAATCGCCGCCGCCAACTATCCGCTGATCCGCATGTTCACCGGCGCCGCCACCAAGACCTACACCCCGCAAAACCAGGTGGCCGGCGAATGGATCGTGTGCAGTCCGGCCAGCGTGCCGGCCTTTTCGGCGGTCGGCTACTTCTTTGCGCGCGACCTGCAAAAGGAGATCAAGGTCCCGGTTGGCATCATCACCATGGCCTACGGCGCCAGCACCGCCGAAGCCTGGGTGCGGCGCGGCGCGCTGGCGGCCGACCCGGCGCTGCAGCCGATGCTCGACAGCTTCGATGCCAAGGTCAAGGCCCACACCCCGCTCGCGCCCGATGAAGAGGCAAAGTACCAGGCCGCCGTGGCCGCCGCCAAGGCCGCCGGCCAGCGCGCGCCGCGCAATCCGAGGCCCGATCCGGTGCAGGACCAGCACAACGCCACGGTGCTCTACAACGGCATGCTGGCGCCGGTCATCCCTTACGCGATCCGTGGCGCGCTGTGGTACCAGGGCGAATCGATTGTCGGCGGTGAGGCCGGCCGCCAGCTCTATCCGCGCGTGCAGAACGCGCTGGTGAACGACTGGCGCGCGCAGTGGGGGCAGGGCGACTTCCCGTTTTATATCGTGCAGCTGGCCGGCCAGGACGCGGCCAGCAACGGCCCGCTGGTGCGCGAGGCGCAGGCCAGCGTGCTGGCGCTTAAAAGCACCGGTATGGCCGTCGCCATCGATATCGGCGAAGCGAAGAACGTCCACCCGCACAACAAGCAGGACGTCGGCGACCGCCTGGCGCGCATCGCGCTGGCCAATGTGTACGGCCGCAAGATCGAATACGCCGGTCCGCAGCAGGAGTCGGTCAAGGCCGAGGGCGGCGCGCTGCGGCTCGGCTTCGGCCATCTGGGCGGCGGCCTGGTGGCCAAGGGCGGCGCGCCGCTGCGCTGGTTCGAGCTGGCCGGCGCCGACGGCAAGTTCGTCGCGGCCGACGCCATGATCGACGGCGCCACGGTGCTGGTCAGCAGCGCGCAAGTGGCTGCACCGCGCGCGGTGCGCTACGCCTGGAGCGCCTATCCTAACGGCGCCAATCTGTTCAACCAGGCAGGCCTGCCGGCCGCGCCGTTCCAGGCCACGCTGGCCCCGTGAACCCGTGCGGTACCATGCCGCGCGGCGTCCGCTTGAAAAATCCCTAGGAAAAAACTTCCCCATCCGTCTCACTCAATAAGGAGCACAACGCAAGCGTCCTTCAGGATGCTTGCGGCCCCACCGTGCGCGTCGATCGGCCACGGCAAGGGCAAAGCTGTGCTCTA
Source organism: Massilia sp. (assembly GCA_039927975.1). Classification (GTDB taxonomy): domain Bacteria; phylum Pseudomonadota; class Gammaproteobacteria; order Burkholderiales; family Burkholderiaceae_D; genus JBDSTZ01. The sequence continues at coordinate 3,042 of JBDSTZ010000058.1, forward strand.
CGCCATGCGGACAGTTGCCGGCACAGGCAACGCAGCGTGCACCCGCGCCCCGCCACGGCGTGTGGCATTGCCGTGGTTGGACAATACTAAAAATGATGGAGACAACAATGCGACATTTGCTACGCAGCTGGATCGGCGCGTTCGCCGTTTGCACCGGCCTCGCAGGCCTTGCTGGATGCGGCGGCGACGCCGGCGCCACCGCGCAGGCCAGCCCGCCCGCCGGGCCCGCGCTGACCTTCGCGACGCTCGACGCCACGGCCGCCCCGGCCGTCACCGTCCACATGCTCGGCGACTCGACCATGACGACCTACACCGCCGACCGCCGTCCGCAGATGGGCTGGGGCGAAGCCGTGCCGCAGTTCTTCAACAGCAGCGTCAAGGTCAACAACTGGGCGCTGGGCGGGCGCAGTTCGCGCAGCTTCTACTACGAGGACACCCGCTGGCCGGCGATCCTGCCGAAGATCGCCGCCGGCGACTACGTGATCATCCAGTTCGCCCACAACGATCAGAAGTCCGGCAGCGATTACGGCGTCTACGGCACCTTCGCCTTCTGCAGCGACGGCAGCGGCGACGGCGAAGCGTGCAGCGGCCGCCCCGACAAGCTCGATGCATCGGTCGACATCGCGCAGCACTCCTACTACCAGTTCCTTAAAAAATATGTCAGCGATGTGCGCTCGAAAGGCGCCAATCCGATCCTGATGTCGCCGATCGTGCGCAAGTACTTCAGCGGCACCACCATCACGCCGCAGGGACAGCACAATCTCACTGGCGTCAATTCGGGCGAAACCTATGCGCGCGGCGATTATGTCGCGGCGATGAAGGCGGTCGCCATCAAGTACAACGTGCCGTTCGTCGACATCACGGCGGAAACCAAGAAGATCGTCGAAAGCTACGGCAACGCTTCGGCCACCGCGAACCTGTACATCGCCGCCGACAGCACCCACCCGCAAGTGTTGTTCGCCAACCTGATCGCCAAGCGCTCGGCCGAAGGCATGAAGGCGCTCGGTATCCTCAACAGCTACATGGTGCCGGTGACCTCGCTGATCGCCAGCCCCGCCACGCTCGACTGGTCGACCCGCTACCTGAACATGCCGTCGACGAAGACAGTAACCTTGTCGGCGTTCGACCTGGCGCCGGCCACCGGCACCCTGAGTGCGACGGCGCCGGCCAATTTCACGCTTTCGCTCGACAACGTCAACTGGTCGCAGAGCGTGAACATCGCCTTCACCAACGGCGCCTTCATCCAGGACCTGTACGTGCGCTTCACGGCCACGGCGGTGAAGAGCTACAGCGGCGAGATCGGCTTTGCGATCGGCGGCGTCGCCGTGCCGGCCACGCTGGCGGTGAGCGGCAGCGGTATTTCGGCTGCCGGCGGCGTCACCTCGTCGGCCACTTGGTACACCGCGGGAACGTCGCTGGCGCCCGTGACCGACGGCTTGATCACCGCGTCCAGCGCGCTGGTGCGCAACCTGGCGGCGACCACCTCCAAAGTGCTCGCGGTCGACGGCCAGGACACCACGGTGGCGCGTTACGTCGCCAACGCCACCGCGCACGACGACAACCAGTACCTGCAATTTGCCGTCGCGCCAGCCTCGGGCACCTATTCGGTCAACACCGTCTCTGCCTACCTGACCACCAGCGGTGGTTCGACCGTGGTGGCCGACATCGCGTATTCGCTCAATGCCGATTTCTCGGCCTCGACCAAGCTCAATGCCGCGCCGCTCGGCTTCACGGCCGACGTGTTCGGCGCGAAGCTCAGCTACCCGGTGACGGTCCAGGTGCCGCTCGGGCAAACCCTGTATGTGCGGATCTTCCCGTGGAACCGCGCGGCGGTGCTCGGCAAGAGCCTGGCGGTGTACGGTGTGAAGGTCGCCGGCAGCGCCACCAGCCAGACAGCGGCGGTGGCCAGCGATGCGACCAGCAGTTTCTCCTTGCAGCGTTCGGGACTGAGCTGGAACCGCGTCACCAACAAGTACAGCGCCACCATCACGCTGACAAACACCAGCGGCGCGGCGCTCACCGGCCCCTTCCAGCTGGTGTTCGACCACCTCACCGCCGGCGTCACGCTCGACAACGTCAGCGGCATGACCGGCGGCGCGCCCTACATCACCTTCGGCGACACTGCGCTGGCCGCTGGCGCCCAGGTGACCGTGCCGCTCGTGTACAGCAACCCGAACCAGGCCGGCATCGGCTATACCAACACCGTCTTCACCGGCGCATTCTAAGGGCAGGCACATGACTCACTTGAACAACATCTTCGGTCGATCCCTCCTGGCGCTGGCACTGGCGTTCGGCGCCGGCGGCGCGGCGCAGGCCACGCCCGCCTATCACGTCAGCATCGACACCGTCGCCTATGCCGGCCAGGGCCTGATGGATTTCACCTTCCTCGCCAATCTGGGCGCGACGCCGGCCAGCGCGGTGCTCGATCACTTCAGCGGCGCCTTCGGCGCGGAATTGATGCGCTCCTCGTCCGGCGTGGCCGGCGCCATCCCCGGCACACTGGCCCTGGACAACCAGGACGGCGGCAGCTACCTCACCCAGTTCGTCACCCTGGGCGGCAAGTTCGGCTTCGATATCGGCTTCGACGGCGAGTTCCCCACGGTGGACAACCTTGACGGCTCGACCTTCAATGTCACCCTGTACCGGCCGGATTTCAGCGGCTTCATCGGCGTGCAGGGTAGTGTGGCCGCGTTCGAGCTGCTGCCGCCGGCGAACGGGCAGGCCGGCGCGGTCCGGCTGTCGGCGCCGAACGCGCTGGCGGCGATCGGCACGGCCGTCCAGGTACCCGAGCCATCCATGCCGGCGCTGGTGCTTGGTGCGCTGGCGCTGATGGCCCTGGTGCGCCGACGCACCCGCTGGTCGTGACGTTTGCGCTGGCGGCCGCGAGCCGCCGGCGCATCACGAAATGTGAAAATCTCTTGAATGTTTTCGCAAATGTACTATAAATATAGAATACAATATTTCACGAATCACTCAAAAACATATTGGGACGTGAAATGAACCGTAGAAAAATCCTGAAGCACGTGGCCTCGCTGTTGCCGGCCATGCTCGTCGTTAACAACCTCAAGGCGGCGCA
>JBDSTZ010000059.1:0-19497 GCA_039927975.1 Massilia sp.
CGTACGAAGTGGCCTATTTGATGGCCGAACTGGGCTGCGGCGACGTGGCCGCTCTGGTGGAAGAGCACGGCTATGTCACGGCGAACGAACCTGCTTCCGGAGCGGGGGCGATGGTGATCGCCCTAGCTGTAGTGACCTGCATTTGAAACGGGCCTGACCAGCATTCCAGCCGATTTTCGACCAGGAATAACTGCAACTGAAGGCCCTTTCAAACCAGCATTAGCTGCAAATGAACCTGCATTTATCCGCGCCGACCTGCATTCCATCGCCGCGAACCAGAATTATCTGCAACTGACCAAGATGTTCAACACAGCCTTGGTATCGGCCTCGATTTCGGCCAGTACGCCCAGCCAATGACCGATGACTCGCTTGACGCTCGCTGCCGGCTGGGCGTCGCGCCACACCGTCAGGATGCGCTGGTAGCCGACCAGATCGGCCCGCTGCACGCAATAAGCCGTTGTCATCTGGGTTGCCTCGATATCGGTGAAAGCACCGGGGGTGCGGCTGGCCTGCTCAAGCAGACCCACCTGAGCGGCCGTGTCGCTCTGGATGCCCCGCAGGTGCTCGATGATGAGCGGCAAACCGGTCGGATTCGGCCAGGCGCGGATTTCGATTTCCTCGGCCGTACCGGTGCCGATGGCGATCCTCAAGACATCGTGGACGCCCGCTCCGATCAAGTCAGCCTTCGGGATGTTCGTATGCGTCCACGGAAACAGCTCCTGTTTCTGTGCGACCAGCATGCGCAGGTCCTGCTTGAAACCCTGTTCCAAACCGGGCGGCGGTGCCTCCTGGTTGTCGGCCTCGACCATTTTCCAAATCCGGCCGATGTGGTCCTCCTGCTCGGAGCTAGGAAACAGGCTGATGTTCCACGCCAGGCAGCAGCTCATGACCGCCTTCTTCCTCGCCTCCAGTTCTTCTACGAACAGGACGTGCGGAAGCATGTAGGACGAAAAGCAGGACGCGACGGTAAATTGTTTGAATTTCATGGGCAGAATCAGATGGGCAGGCCAGCGGCAAGCATCCGGTCGCGCAACTCCGCTGTGCGTGCCGGTTCGAGTTTGTTGTTGAACAGCGCGCGGATTTCCGCAGGCTTGGCGTCGAACTGCTCGACCATGTCCTTGAGCCTGTACCCGTGGCGGGTCAGGGTCGGCTCCAGATCGTCCAGCTGGCGCGACAGCACGGTTTCTACCAGCGCGGCCGTGACGGGCTTCTCGCCGGTCTGGTAGCCCGCTTCCAGCGCCAGGGTCAGGTGCAGTTGGACTTGCAGCGGCGTGCGCAGCTTTGTGGCAAGGATATCGATTGCCTCGCCGTTCAGGATCGACTCGGGATCGGTGTTCGGGGCCGCGCTGGCACCAAGCAGCCACCGGATGTATTCGCGCTGACTGCCGGCGACGCCATCCAGCGTGAAGATATCGGTCCGGTAGCCGATTTCCTCCATGGTCGGGCGGCGCAGGTCGTTGCGCAGCTTCGGATGGCCTGCCAGGATCACCGACAGCCGGCCGCCTGCGTCCTCGACCACTTCCATCAGGCGCTTGAGGCCGATGAGGGTGTGGCCGTTCAGGTCGTGCGCCTCGTCGACGAACAGCGCCACAGGCCGCTTCCCCTTCTTGACAATCTCCTGCAATTCGCGCTCGCGTTTTTCGCTTTGCTTGGGAATTTGCACCTGCTTGTCTTGCGTCAGGTCGTAGTAGAGCGTGGAGATCAAGGTGGCCAGTTTGATGCTGTGCTTTTCCACGGACAGCGACTTGGCGACGGCCACGCGGTTTTCGTCTTTCAAAATCTGCTGAAGGCGGCGCAGCGTCACCGTCTTGCCGCTGCCGACAACCCCGCAAAGGGCGATCAGCCGCCCCTCAAGGGTGGCTCCCTTGATGTCCTTGATCAGCTGCTTGTGGTGGTCGGTTTCGTAGTAGCCGGCCTGGCTGAGCGGCTGCGTCAGCCCGTAGTACTGCATCACTTCAACTCGCATGGTCCTCTCCAGTTTTCTTGTTTCGGAAGTAATCTCGTATGCGCGCGAGCACGACGCTGCGCGTCAGCGTCTCGCTCAACACCTGGTCAATGACGGCGCGATCCTCCAGCGACAGCTTGGCCAGCGGCCTGGCCAGTTCGTCCGCAATCGCGAGCTTGGCGGCGATGACGTTCGCAAAATGGAATTCGTGCGCCTCGGCGTCGAAGGGCTGTATGGGCAGTTCGCCTGGTAGATTCAGTGGCGCTAGGTGAAGGTCCTTGCCGGCCAGCGCCTCGATGGGCAGCTTGAGCTGGTCGGCCAGGGCGCGGATACGGTCGGCGCGCGCGTCGGCCGCGCCGCGCTTGAAGGCGCGATAGCGGTTCAACGGAATCGGCCCGGCGACCGGGTAATATGGACCGGTGCGCACGCCTTCGTACTCGACGTACAGTTCATTGTCGAACAGCCCCCACAGCAGCAGCACATATTCGCCAGCCATGTCTGGCTCGACTTCGTAGCTGGTGCCCTCGACCGTGACGCGGGCGTCCACGCCAACCCGGCGCCGCTCCGGTTCGCGGGCGAAGCGGCAATACTGCTCCCAGGCGCACATCTCCCGGATGCCGCCGCTCGGGAAATTGGCAAGCCAGTCCTCGATGCGCGAATGCTGCTCCGAGCGGTGATCCTGGCGAATGTAGCGCATCAGGTAGCGCAACAGCCATTCGTTGGCCTGTTGCTCGGTTTCGGGCTTGTGGAAGTGGTACAGCGTCTCGTGGGCTTCCTTCACCGTGCGGAACGGGCGCTCGACTTTTCCCTTGGAGCGCGCCGTGACCCGCTCTCCGTCCTTGCCGGCAGGGATGTGCGTCATCCACTCGATGCCAAGCGCGTGCATCACATTTTGGAATACCCGACTTTTGGCGACAGGGCCGTTGTCCAGGTAGATCATCAGCGGTCGTCCCTGGAACGGATATTCGGGGTCCGCCTTCGCAGCCATTGCGTTGAACAGGAAGCGCAGCGCCGATTCGGCATCCTCGCCATAGACGCAACGGTACTCCTGGTAGGGCACCCCGCTGCGGTCGTCCACGACGCTGTATAGCATCAGCGTCGGCTCGCCCTTGCCAGGTTCAATCCAGTCCGGCTTGTCGATCCGCTTGAGGTCGGACGGCGACATGTCGAACTGCCAGCAGTCGTTGCTGTGCTCTGCCTGGAAGCGTACGGCTGGCGGCTGCCGGCGCAGGCGCGGCTGGTCGAGGTGCCAAAGTGTGAGGTACTGGTTGACCGTGCTGCGCGTCAGCACGCCATTTGGCGCGCGCACCAAGCCCTGTGCCGTCTCGACGCCATATTCTTCCAGAAGCTCGATGGCGCGCTTCGTGGAAAGGTGACGGCCCTGCTTGTTGGTGGTGCGCAGCTTGAGGGCGGCGACCAGCTCGCAGTAGCGCTCCAGTTCCGATTTCGGCAGCACGCGCGGCTTGCCGTGATCGGTGCGGTGGACCACGCGTGGCTTCAGAAAGTCCTTGAGCGCACGATACACCGACGTGGTGGAGATACCGTACAGCTCTGACATGGAGCGCACCTGGGCGGCACGCTCCGGACTTTTGTGAGGCAGACGGTCGAGCCGCTGCCGCAATTGCAGCAGTGATTCGGCCGGGATCTGCTTACGCCACCCGGCCGCCATCGCTCTCAGCCTTGTCGAGATAGTTGTAGAGCGTGGATTTGGAAATCCCCATCATCTTGCAGATTTCCTCAACGGTATGGTTCCGCTCCCGGTGCAGTTTGACGGCGAGCGCGAGCTTGACCGGATCGAGTCGTTTCGGTCGGCCGCCCATGCGGCCGCGCGCGCGCGCCGCGACCAGCCCGGCCTGTGTCCGTTCGCGGATCAGGTTGCGCTCGAACTCGGCCAGTGCGCCGAACAGGTGAAAGACCAGTTTGCCGCCGCTCGATGTGGTGTCGATGTTTTCTTGCAGGCTGCGCAGCCCGACCTTGGCCGCTTCAAGCCGCTCGACCAGCTCGATCAGGTTCTTGAGCGACCGGCCCAGCCGATCCAGCCGCCAGATGACCACCGTGTCGCCGGCGCGCAGCATGCTCATGAGGGTGGCCAGCCCGGTTCGATCCGCCCTGGCTCCGCTCACCATGTCCTCGAAGACGCGCTCGCAGCCGGCCACCTGCAACGCATCGCGCTGCAGGTCCAGGTTCTGGTCGTCGGTCGATACACGGGCGTAGCCAATCAGCATGGCGACTTGTCCAATAAATCACGAAAATTCAGTATAGCTGGACTTTGAATATTGGAAAGGGATTGTGGATTGGCGTTGTGCTTGAGTTGCCCGCTGCTCGCCGCCTCCGCGCGGGAGTGCAAAAAACCTTCGTTTGTTGGACGTGGTGGCGCTTGGCGGACACGATCGATCACTCATCACAACAGCGCGGAGCAAATGTTATTATTTTTATATTTTGCATCCAGATTGTTTAGCACGTCTGTGATACTCTTGTCCATTCTTGTGCGAGGTGATTCAAATGATGCACGAATTTTTGCTGAACAATCGCGATGAACTTGCGCGACGATGTCGCGTCAAAGTTGGTGAACGGGTCGGCCGCTCTGCCACGGAGACGCAACTGAAGAACGGTATTCCTCTGTTCTTAGATCAGTTGATCCGAACGCTCCAAATAGAGCAGACGCAAACTCCACTGAATAGCCGTCGCGTCTCCGGCCCCGCTGGCGGTGGGGCCGCTCTGTCAGAAGTAAGCGTCTCAGCTGCTCAGCATGGAAAAGATCTCTTGGATCTTGGGCTTACAGTCGATCAAGTTGTCCATGACTATGGTGACCTCTGCCAAGCAATAACCGATCTCGCCGTAGAGCGAGATGCCCCATTCCAAGTCGACGAGTTCCGCACCTTAAACCGTTGTCTGGACAATGCGATTTCGGATGCAGTCACTGAATTTGGCTTTCAACGAGACGAGCTGGCCGCCGATGCAAGTGCTTTGGCGTCAAACAAGCGAATGGGGTTCTTTGCACACGAGCTGCGCAATCTACTTGGTACGGCGTCGTTGGCTTTCTCCGCTGCGAAGGCAGGAAACTTGAGCCTTAGCGGAGCAACCGGTTCTATACTTGAACGCAGCCTGACTGGCTTAGAAAAGCTAATCACAAGTTCACTTGAAGACGTGAGAATTGTAGGTCAGAATAGACTTGCTTTAGAAGCGTTTTCACTTTTAGATTTCGTCGGTGAGATTTTCTCCGCCGCCTCATTGTCCGCCAAAATGCACGGCTGTACCTTGCGCGCTCCGCAAGTTGACCCTGATCTCGCTTTGTGCGGCACCCGCGATCTGTTAATCGCCGCAGTGGCGAATCTGCTTCAGAATGCATTCAAATTTACGAAGCCTGGCACTGAGGTTGTGCTTACGGCATACGCGTTGGGAGACCGAATCCTCATTGACGTAACAGACCACTGCGGCGGCCTGGGCGCTGGGGTTGCTGACACTATGTTCTTGCCTTTTTCTCAGTCAGGCGCAAATAGAACTGGTATCGGCCTTGGCCTAACGATAGCTAAACAGAGCGTTGCCGCAAACCAGGGGGATCTGACTGTCCGGGATATGCCCGGTCAAGGTTGCGTGTTCACGATCAACCTGCCACGCAACAAATTGCCCACTTGAGTAAACGCGTACGCTTTGGCGCGATTCCCAGCACTCAAAATCTATAGACTCATCGACAAAACAAGTTCCAGCAACGGCGGCGCTGGGCAGCTCTTGGGGCATCAGAAAAAACGGAAAAATCGGGTGCTATGACTGGGACTTGGCTTCTCGCGAGGTCAGGCGGTTCTGACCTCGTTGAGCAGATCGGGGTGACGATCCAGCAGCTTGAACAGCTTGACCAAGGCTAGCGGCGGCTTGGTCTTGCCGTTCTCGTAGCGCGAGAAAGCATTGATTCCACCGCCGAAGATTTCGGCGGCTTCACGCTGGTCAAGATCGAGTTTCTTGCGCACGTTGGTGATGAAGCCTGGATCAACGATGGCCGCATTCACCTGCTTTGAGAAGGCACGCATTTCACGCATGACGCGATTCGACTCCGCTGCATCCAAAATGGACTCGGCGCAGGCCGGGCAAAAGTCGCCCGTCACTGCTGCAATGACGGTGCTTTCACCCTTGTAGGTGTAGGGAAGGTCGCGGGTGTCGTGGATCAGTTCAGCCGCGCCGCAAACAGGACATTTCATGTTCATAACTCCTTGAAGGACACAATCAGCACGTCGTCAATAACCGTTAGCTTCAGGTATACGTCGCCCGCCTGCGTGCTTGGGCGGTACACGTCCTGCCATACCATATGATCGGCATGGGTGGTCATGCTCTTGTAAAAGTCCGCTGGCGTGAGCGCCATCACCACATCCAGCATCTCGGAGAATGCAAGCCCAAGCTCATTTGCACCAGTTCGCGCCGCGTGCGTGGTACGTACCTTGCCAGCCACTACTAAGGTTTGGACCAAGGCCAGCTTGCAATGTGGGGTTCGTTTCTCCATGGGCGAATTTTAACCTAGTTGGTTTATTTTGGCAAATTGGTTAGCGTGCCCCCGTAACCCCGTTCTCCGTTCCATTGCGCCGAGTCGCAGGGGTGGCCGGGTCAGTTGCATTTATTGTAGGTTCGCGCCGATGAAATGCAGGTCGGCGCGGCTGAATGCAGGTTCATATGCAGCTAATGCTGGTTTGAGGGGACCGTCGGTTGCAGTTATTCCCGGTCGAAAAAGCCGCTGAATGCAGGTCGGACCAGTTTGAAATGCAGGTCGTTACACCTAGTGGGTATTCCGGTCCATCGTGCCCACTGATTCCGGTCCATCGTGCCCAGCCGTTCCGGTCCATCGCGCCCACCCATTCCGGTCTATCGTGCCCAGTTTGAGGGCCTGACCGGAATCACTGGTCACGATACCGGAATCAGTGGGCACGATACCGGAATGGCTGGTCACGATACCGGAACGGTGTCGTCGACCGCCGAGATGATGTTACGCATATAGCAACCGAGCGAGTACGCTTCCAGCTTTTGTCTGGAGACAGCGTGCCCGTACCGAGGATCAATATGCGTAAGATAAAAGATGTGTTGCGTTTGAAGCTCGACGCCCAGCTATCGCACAGGCAGATCGCCGCTGCGCTGGGTATTTCCAAGGCCGCCGTCACCAAGTACCTTGGTTTGGCCGCGGCAGCAGGGCTGGACTGGGCCGCCGTACAGGGCGTCGATGAAGTGACGTTGGAGCGGCGCCTGCTGGTGGCTCCAGAACGGCCACGCGACCACGTGCAGCCAGACTACGGCCGGCTGCACCAGGAACTGCGGCGTAAGGGCATGACGCTGATGCTACTGTGGGAGGAGCATCGGGCTGACTACGCCGACCTCCAGACCTACGGCTACACGCAGTTCTGCGAGAACTACCGCCGCTTCGCCAAGCAGCTCAAGCGCTCGATGCGACAGGTGCACCGCGCCGGCGAGAAGCTGTTCATCGACTACGCAGGCCCCACCATCGGGCTGACCGACGGCAGCCGTGCCCATATCTTCGTGGCTGCCTTGGGCGCCTCCAGCTACACCTTCGCCTGCGCGACGCCACGCGAGACGATGAAGGACTGGCTCGAGTCCACTGCACGTGCACTGGCCTTCATAGGCGGCGTACCGCAGCTGATCGTTCCCGACAACCCCAAGGCCATGATCGCCGACGCCAACCGCTACGAGCCGCGAAGCAACGACACGGTCCTGGACTTCGCGCGCCACTATGGCACCTCGATCCTGCCGGCCCGACCGCGCCACCCGCAGGACAAGGCCAAGGCTGAATCGGCGGTACAAATCGTTGAGCGGTGGATCATGGCGCGCCTGCGTCACCAGCAGTTCGACAGCGTGCACGAGGTCAACCAGGCTATGGCGCCGTTGCTCACACATCTCAACGAAAAGCTGTTCCAGAAACTGCCAGGCAGCCGCGCCAGCACCTTCGCCGAGATCGATGCACCAGCCTTGTTGCCGTTGCCGCTACAGCGGTACGAGATGGCGCACTTCAGGACCGTCAAGGTCCACATCGACTACCACGTCGAGGTCGAGCGCCACCGCTACAGCGTGCCGCACTCGCTGGTCGGGCAAGTGCTCGAAGCACGCATCACCACGGCCGTGGTGGAGCTGATGCACAGGGGCCAGCGCATCGCCAGCCATGCCCGAAACAACCGCCAGGGCGGGTTCACGACGACAGCCACGCACATGCCTGCCGCGCACCGCGCTCACATGGAATGGACGCCGACACGCCTGATCCACTGGGGAACCAGTATCGGTCCGGCGACGGCCGAAGCAGTGACGCGGTTGATGGCCGAGAACAGGCATCCGGAGCATGGCTACCGCGCCTGCCTTGGCCTGCTCTCGCTGGCCAAGCGCTACGGAAAGGTGAGGCTGGAGGCAGCCTGCATGCTGGCCCTGCAGATTGGCGCCTGCCAGTACCGCCACGTGCGCGACATCCTCACCAACAACCGCGACCAGAGCGCACCGGTAGCCGCCGGTGAGTGGGTCAGCCCCGACCATGCCCACGTCCGCGGACCTGGCTACTACCAATGAGGAATGACGAGATGATGATGCACACAACCCTGGCACAGCTGCGCTCGCTGAAGCTGGACGGCCTGGCCGCCGGCCTTGAAGAACAACTGGCACAACCCGGCATGACCGCTCTGAGCTTCGAGGAGCGCATAGCGCTGTTGATCGACCGCGAGGTCCACGCGCGCAACGACCGCAAACTGGTGCGGCTGCTGAAGAACGCCCACCTCAAGTACGGGCAGGCTGCGATCGAGGACATCGACGCACGCGCCGGTCGCGGCATCGACCGTCGGGAGGTGATGAGCCTGGCCCTGGGCGACTGGGTCAGCGCCGGCCACAGCGTGCTGGTGACCGGCCCAACCGGCGCCGGCAAGTCGTGGCTGGCCTGTGCGCTGGCGCAGTACGCCTGCCGGCGTGGCTACAGCGCGATCTACCAGCGTGTACCCCGCTTGCAGGAAGAACTGCGCATCCGGCACGGCAGCGGGGCCTTCGGCAAATGGCTGCTCCAATTGGCCAAGACCGACGTCCTGGTGCTCGATGATTGGGGCATGGGCGCCATCGACAGCATGACGCGCTCGGACCTGCTGGAGATCATCGACGACCGGGCCGGCAGCAAGGCCACGATCATCACCAGCCAGCTTCCCGTCGAACACTGGCATGCCTGGATCGGCGACGCCACCATCGCCGATGCGATCCTGGACCGCGTCATGCAGCGCAACCACCGCTTCACGCTCACCGGCGACTCGCTGCGTGCCCAACGACCTAAAACCAGCAAAAAGGAGATAAATATCGACCCATCGTGACCGCGCCGACTACAATTTAACCGCGTAACACCATCTCATGCGCAAGTGGGCGCGATAGACCGGAATGGGTGGGCGCGATCACCGAAATACGCATCCGTGACACGAAACGCCCCCACGTCGATAGCACTGCGCCAATCCCCGTGCAGCGCCTCCGCGACGAAGCCGAGGCCGCTTCGCGCCAGGACTTCACTTACCTGCCCTTGCGACATGTACGTAGCCCATGATGAACTGATGACAAACTGCGGGGCGAACTCATCGTGGAGCGTGCGCAGATTCGCCCGCGCTGCGGGTTGGAATACGTTTTCCCACAACTCCACCGCCTGGTCAGCCGCGCTGGATTTAAGGGCAGCTACAACCTCTGACGACGTGTACTCCGGATGAACTGCCAGCACATCATCAAAATCTAGGAATACTATTGTTTTCATGCGTATCCGTGCGACGACAGTGGTAGTCCAAACGATTCTTGCCCAGCCGTGCAGTTTCAACGTTGAAACCGAGGCGCGGAGCGGCATCGGGGGCCGGTATCCCAAAATATGGCGCGGGGAGAGGCCGGCTATATAACGTTGATACCTCGTCGAACCTGAAAAAGTATAACGTCAGCTCGCGCAGTTTCTTCCATCGCAGCAAGTACGCGTGACTCCGTAGCACTAGGAATCGCCATCAATTCCGTAAGAGTGCGCGCTTTCAGTGGCACAGCACTTTTTGCTATCAACTCCGGCGATTCCCCGGTGCTCAGCACCTCGAGCCTGCACGCTAACTCCGCTGCTATCCCCGGCTGCGCCAGCCCAAGCAGCGGGTCTGTAGGCGCAACGACCTGGTATCGGCGCTCATCCGGCCATCCACATACATCATCGTCCAGCGCTAGCCACCGATTGAGTCCACGCTCCTGTGCGTCGATGTCGATGCTATTAAATCGGGTTGGCACCGGAAACGTGGCGGCGCCGATAACTCGCGACTGGAGCGCTGGCGACAGCTGCCCCAGTGCGTATTCGTATCCGAACGCCCGCACCCATGACGTTGCCAGAATTATCTTCAGGTCGGGGTACGGTGCGAGGATGAGTTCGAGCAACGATGCATATAGGAACAGCGGTTGGTCGGTAGGTTCTCCACGCACATATAACCGCGGCCGCAGGGGCTCCTCGCGCGTCACGCGCACGTCTGCCGGATGTAAAATACCATCGTAGTCAAGGTACAGGATGTAGGGAGTTGTCATAGCAAAATGGGTATCATGGACACAGCACACTCTACGCGGAAATGACCGGGATGACTACGAATACTGCATTCGAAAACGAGCAGCCGCATGGTGGGGCCTTTGTGGGTTGAAGTGGCTTTATATAGGTCTGCACATTTAGCACTTGGGCGCAACAAAGCGGCTTGCGCCCAGCTGGAAGGCGGCCCTTGGCGTGAGCTGGCCGGCGCGCTCGAACGGCAGTCGGCCAAGATAGGCGGTTGGCCGGCCGACTGGTGCGGAGCGGAGAGGGGGCGGGGCCCGGCATTAACATTCGTGGGGTGAAAAACGGGGCTCCCCGGTGATGGGCACTGTTCTTGGCCAACAGGTGTTGCTGTTGCTGGTAAATCCCTTGCTGCCAAAGGTCTACGTGGCGGGTACCCAAGGCCACGTACCAGCGGCGTCGACTGCAGCCCGGAGAGGCGCTGTGTAGTCGCACTCGGAGCGGTAGTGCCGGCCCATGCCCAGCGCGAAGTTCTCAGCCCATTCGCTGCGCATCGTGCTCCGTGCCATCGCATCCAGATTGCCGCGGTCGAGCATGTGCCGCAGGAATTGGACATTCGGGCCGGTTAGCACGAACGCGCGACTGTACGCTGCAACCATATGTGCCAAGCGCTCCTTGGCGGTTTGCGATAGCGCGCCTTGGGTGGGGTCCTGCGAGAACACCAGGGCGGCGTAAGGGTCCGGAGGGGAGAACAGGTCGCGCATCAAAGGCTCCAGGGGGAAAGCCCGTCTAGCCGCAGTGTTTATATGCCGCGAAGGCAAAGTCACAGCCAATTGTGCAATTCGGTAGCAGCACGCCACATATCCAGTGATTGGGCCCGCAATTCCGACGCAAAGTCACCACGAGTGTGCAAGTATGCGTCAAACGGAGCGATAAGCGCACAATTTTTGTGACCTTTCCCAAGCATGAGGAATGAGAAAGGCAGTTGGCCAAGATAGGCTGATGTTGCACGCCGGCCGGCTTGCTTATGACTGACAGCTGGCTGTACAGTGTCGAGATGAACGAACATCTCAAGAGCGTAATCAGCAAGTTGTACCGGCCACCGGCTACGGGACGGCAGGTGTTTGCGTTGTCACGCCCAGACGCTCAGCGTGTTCCCGCGCTGCCATCTGTCGCCATGATTTCAATCACGGCAGCGGAGAGAACGCCGGCGCAGCTGGAGGGATTTGAGCACCTGCTGCGGCTGTCATTTGCTGACGTTGATTTCAAGTCGCAAGAGCTTAGCGCTCGGGCGCGCGAGAAGCTTCCAGAGGCGTTTCAGCCATCCCAGGCGCGTGAGATTGTTGAATTCATCGAAGCGCTTCCGGCGGAGATTCAGTCGGTGGTCGTGCACTGCGAGGGCGGTTTCTCGCGCTCGTGTGCGGTCGCGCAGTTCCTGCACGACCGCTTAGGCTATGTTGGAGAACCAGAGCGGCTCACAGAAGCCAACCGCTCCGTTTACGAAACACTGATAGCAACTGGTTATTCGAGCGTGTAGCCTGAGTCCCGAGCAGCGCGTGCTAAGCCCGACTATTTATCGCTGCGCTGTTTGCTGTCAAGCGCCTATATGTCAAGCGCGCCGGCACCACGCTATCAAACGCGCACATAACACCCCACTATTTTCTAGGTAAGATAGGCGGTGCACATACTGCTTGACAATGACCATCGTCGGTCTGCCCGACACCGAGGTGCGCGAATCGAAGGACCGCGTGCGCGCCGCCCTGCAAAATGCCGGCTTCGAGATTCCGTCAAAACGCATCACCGTCAATCTGGCGCCGGCCGACCTGCCGAAGGAATCGGGCCGCTTCGACCTGCCGATCGCGCTCGGCATCCTGGCCGCATCCGGCCAGATTCCGGGCGATACGCTGGACCAGTACGAGTTCGCCGGCGAACTGTCGCTGTCGGGCGAACTGCGCCCGATACGCGGCGCGCTGGCGATGACGTACGCAATGCAGCGCAGCGGCAGCGGCGCCGCGCGCGCCTTCATGCTGCCGGCCGCCAATGCCGACGAGGCCGCGCTGGTGCGCGACGCCGTCATCTATCCCGCCCAGACCCTGCTGCAGGTGTGCGCCCACTTCGCCGCTGGCGACGGCGCCTGCGCGATTGCGCGTCATGTCAGCACCGTCGTCGCGGCCGAACCGGTGTATCCGGATTTGTCGGATGTGAAAGGCCAGCTGTTAAGCAAGCGCGCACTCGAAGTGGCGGCGGCGGGCGGACACAGCCTGCTGATGGTGGGCCCGCCGGGCGCGGGGAAGACGATGCTGGCGTCGCGTTTCGCCGGCTTGCTGCCGCCGATGGCGGATAACGATGCGCTCGAAGCGGCGGCGGTGCAATCGCTGACCGGCGGGTTTCGCGTGGCGAACTGGGGTCTGCGTCCATTTCGCAGCCCGCACCACACCTGTTCGGGCGTCGCGCTGGTGGGCGGCGGCAACGTGCCGCGTCCGGGCGAAGTCTCGCTCGCGCATTGCGGTGTGCTGTTCCTCGACGAGTTGCCCGAGTTCGACCTCCGCGTGCTCGAAGTCCTGCGCCAGCCGATGGAATCGGGCTGCATCACGATTTCGCGCGCGGCGCGCCAGGCCGATTTTCCGGCGCGCTTTCAATTGATCGCGGCGATGAATCCCTGCCCTTGCGGCTATCTCGGCCACCCTTCCGGCAAATGCCGTTGCAGCGACGACAGCATCCTGCGCTATCAGCAGCGCATTTCCGGTCCCCTGCTCGACCGCATCGATATCCAGATCGAAGTGGCCGCCTTGCCGCCGCAAACCCTGGCCGCGGCCATCGATGGCGAAACCAGCGCGGTGATCGCGCGGCGCGTGGCACATGCGGCGCGCCTGCAGATGCTGCGTCAGGATAAAACCAACGAGCGCCTCGGCACGCGCGAGATCGACATCCATTGCCAGCTCGATGCCGAGGGCAAGGCCGCCTTGCGCGACGCTATGCTCAAGCTGCACTGGTCGGGCCGCGCCTACCACCGCGTGCTGAAGGTGGCGCGCACCATCGCCGATCTGGCCGGCACCGTCAGCATCACGACAGACAACGTGCGCGAAGCGATACAGCTACGGCGCGGCTTGCGCGAACACTAGGCGCTCAGCTCAAGGCGTGGCCAGCTTGTAGACTTCACTGGCGGCGAGCAGGAAGGCGCCGGTGGCGAATGGTTCGCTATTGGTCGGATCGAAACCGTGCGGCGCCGCGCCGATCGGCTGCACATTCTCCAGCTTGCCTTGCGGCGTCACGCTGGCGGTCAGTGAATTCCAGCCTTTTACGACGGCAGGTCCGTAGGTCTTGGCGTCGAGCAGCTTGGTGTTCACGCCCCAGGCCAGGGCGAAGGTGATGAAACTGCTGCCGCTGGTTTCGCGCGCGGTGTGCGTTTTCGGGTCGAGTATGCCCGGCCGCCACAAGCCGTCGGCTTGCTGCGCCGCCAGGAATGCCGCCGCCATTTCCTTGAACTGCTGCTGGTAACGTGGATAGTCGGGGTGGGATTTCGGCAAATGCTCGAGCACCTGCGCCAGGCCCGCCACCGCCCAGCCGGTGCCGCGCGCCCAGTGGATGGTCTTGCCGTTCTGCTCGCGCATGTCGAGGAAGGAATCGTCGCGGAAATACAGGCCCACGCGCGGGCGGTACAGTTGCTCGGTGGTCGCCCACCATTCGCGGTTCATGAAGTCGAGGTAGCGCTGGTCGTGGGTCGCCTCGTACATCAGCAGCCAGCTCATCGGGCCCATGAAGAGGGCGTCGCTCCAGTTCCAGCGGTCGTTATGATTGGGCGTGCCCCAGTTAAGCGACGAGCTTGCCGGATTGGCGAGGATGTAGTCGAGCCGCTCCTTGGCCGGCGCCAGCATTTTCGGATCGCGATGTTTGAGATACAGCTGCAGGTAGGCCTGGATCACCGCGTGGTCGTCGGCATGGTAGATGCGCTTGTCCGGCTGCCAGCCGATCTTGTCGGCCTGGGCCAGCACCTTGGCTTCCTGGTCGGATCCGGGGATGGTGCGCGCGACGGCCAGCGCACCGATGTAGAACGGCGCAAGCGTCCAGCTGCGCAGGCCGTATTCGCCATTTTTCATCGCTGGGAAATTCTGCCATTGCCAATCGGCCGCCTTGTGTACGATGACCGCAATCGCCGGCTTGCGCAGCGCCGCATTCAGGTTCGCCGGGGCCGGCTGTTCAGGTGTCGGATGCTGGGCCTGGTGGCGTTCCCAGTTCGGGCTCCAGACCAGCACGCCAATGCCGCTGGCGGATGTTTCGGCCTGTTTGTCGTTGCCGTCCTTCTGCTGCACGGACTGCACCAGCATTTGCGTTTCGCCCATCCGCGACCATTGCACGGGATCGTTGGCCGGCTCCCACGAGCCGACCGAATCCTTGGTCAGCGCGTGCTCGACCCAGGCAGGCGCGGCAAGATTGTCGAGGGTCGATGCCACTACCCTGCCCTGGTTGTTCCGGTAAATCAGGTTGACCTTCACCCCGTTGCCGCCGCCTTCGATGAACAGGTTGGCGCGCGAAATCGGCGGCGACTTGGTGGCGGTGCCCGCGAGGTTGAAATTTTCCGCCGACTCGGGGCCGGCGATCACGTTCCACGAGGGGCCGTTGGCATACACCACGTGATAGCGCGGCCGTTCGCCAGGTTGCGGCGACCAGTAGCTGGTGATGAAAGGCCGGCCGGCGCGATCGACCGCCACCACGGGCGAATTCATCAGGTTGGAATTCTGTGGAATCTTCAAGGCGTAGCTGGCATTGTCGAGCGTCATCGGCACCGGCTGCGGCTTGCCGTCGAGCGTGGTCCAGGTCGCGCCGCCATCGGTCGAGCGCGCGTAGGCCAGATCGTGATTGGTGGCCACGTCCGGCGTGTCGCGCCAGACCCACGCCAGGTGCAAGGTGCCCTTGCTGTCGGCCGTCATGTCCCAATAGGCGCTGCGCTTGCCGCCGCCGTCGATCAGGTTGTCGTGCACGCGCTGCCATTGCCCGCTCTTGACGTTGTAGCGGTTCATCACGAGCTGGCCATTGCCCGACCCGCCATCGCGATACTGGAACAACAGGTCGCCATCGGGCAGGCGAATGAATTGCGGATAGGTGACCTTGTTCTCCTGCTTGCCGATCATGCCGGTCGAGGGGCCGAGCTCGATACTACCGGGCGCCTTGCCGCGCGCATAGTGCAGCGGATTGACGTGATGGTCCCAGGACACGTGCAGATAGCCGGCGCCGTCGACCACGATGCTGATGTGGTTGTGCGCGTCATTCACATTGCCTTTGAAGGCCGTCTTCTGGAGTTGCCACTGGTCTTCGCCGAGCCGGCGCTTGGCCAGCATCATGTAGCCATCGGCCGCGTAGTAGGCGGCGTATTGGTACACGCCTTCGGTGAACAGCGTGTGGCGCACGTTGGCCAGCACATTGACCGAACTGCCGGCGAAGGCCCGGGCGTCGAGCGGGATGATGCGCGCGGTCGAATCGGCGGTCACGGCAAGCGCGAGAGGACTGGCGCCGACCAAGGCGAGAATGGCCAGCCCCATGAGGCGCTTGTTGATGGCGTGCGTTTGCGTGTTGTTCACCGACTGTCTCCTGACCTTATTGTTTGGCATGTGCTGCGTGTGCAGAATGTTAGCCGATCATGTTAATGCGCGATACCTGTTTATGGCCGTCGACGCGGCAAACAATCAGGCCAATGCGCGCGCAGCGAATGGCTGCGGCGCGCATGCGGTTGGCGATCGATGCGGCGCCTGCTACCATCTGGGAATGCAAAAATATCTGATCAAGTTATTACTGGCTCCTGTGCTCGCCGCAGCCCTGCTGACCGCCTGCAAGCCGAGCTACAACTGGCGCGATTACAGCAGCCAGGACGCGCCGTTCCGCGTCATGTTTCCGGACAAGCCTTCCACCCACACCCGCGATATCGATCTGGACGGCATGAGCGTGAAGATGACGATGACGGCGGTGGACGTCGACGGCACCATGTTCGCCGTCGGCAGCGCGCAGGCGCCCGACGCCGAGAAAGCGCAGGCCGCGCTGGGCGCCATGAAAACGGCCCTGGTGCGCAATATCGGCGCGACCATCACCAAGGAAAAATCGAGCGCGACAGCGAGCAATAACACACGCACGGCGAGCATCGATATCGAAGCGAGCGGTGTGAGCAACGGCGCGCCGATGAAGCTGCTCGGCCACTTTGAATCGCGCGACACGCGCTTTTATCAAGTCATCGTGATGGGCAAGGAAAAGGCGATTTCGTCCGAGCAGGCGGAGCAGTTTTTATCCTCGTTCAAGCTGCAGTGAACACGCGCACGTGCAGAGTGAACTGAAATGCGGGGATGTGTTATCGTTTCGTCATGAATCGCTCATATAGAAAGCTACTATGTTAATTACCTTTACCTCCAAAGCAGCCGCCGAAGTAGTCATGTACAAAGAACACGCCAAGCGTATTCTCGACTTGCTCGGCAAAGATGCAGCGCGCGGCGTGATCACTGCGGCGGAAGCGCCGAAAGCGGTGGAGATTCTGGAAAAGGAAATCGCCGAAACCCGCATGCACCAGGCGTCGGACGATATGCAGCGCGACGTCAATGCGCACCACAGCGCGACCGGCGACGACAGCGATCACGAAGGCATGGAAGTGGTAAGTTTCGCCACCCGCGCTTTCCCGCTGCTGGAAATGCTGCGCGCTGCCAAGGCGGGCGGCAACGACGTTCTCTGGGGCGTCTGAACGCCGACGACAAAGCGGCGCTGATTGGCCGGGCCCAGGCCGGCGATCCGTCGGCGATTGCAGCACTGCTCAGCCAGTGCCATCCCGACCTGCGCCGTTATGCCCGCCTGCATTGCAGGATGAGCGATGTCGACGACGCGGTGCAGGAATCGATGCTGGCACTGGCGTCGCAACTGGGTACGCTCAAGGCCATCGCCGCGTTCGCCGGCTGGATGTTCACGATCGTCAAGCGGCAGTGTCTGCGCCTGGCGCGCGCGATGGTCCGCGAAGTACCCTTGAATGAAGAATGGGCCGAGCAAGCCCTGGCCCACAAGTCCGATAGCGCGATGCGGCTCGATCTGATCGCCGCACTCGAATCGCTGCCTCCCCATTATCGCGAAGTCATTTTGCTGTGCGATTTCGAAGAACTCAGCGTGCCTGAAATCGCCGCGCGGCTGCGCGTTGCGGCGCCCGGGGTAAAAAGCCGTCTTCATCGCGCGCGCCTGCAAATGCGCGAGTATTTGCTCTCGGAAGCGAACCTGAAAAAACGCGCCTGATGCAGCGCGCCGTGAGCGTGACTCCCGGCCCGTCTTCAGCTGGCCGGACCCACATCAGCCAAGCTTGTCATCGGCGATGTGGTAGTGCGGATCCTCGAACTCATTGATTTCCACCAGAGGCCTGGCATTGTCGAGCAGCTCCAGGCAGTCCGGGCTCAGATGGCGCAGATGCAGCACTTTCCCCGCCTGCTGATAGCGCGTTGCGAGCGCCTCGATGGCCTTGATCGCAGAATGGTCGACGACTTTGGCCTTGCCAAATTCGATAACCACTTGCTGGGGATCTTCCTTGGGCGTAAACAGGTCGGCGAAACTGGCCGCCGAGGCGAAGAACAGGCTGCCCTCCAGCTCGTAGACTTTGTAGCCGTCTTTATCAGTGCGCGTGCGAACCGTGATCTGCTTGGCGTGCTGCCAAGCGAATACCAGCGCCGCGAAGACGACGCCGCACAGCACCGCAACCGCGAGATCGGTCAATACGGTGATGATCGTTACGCCGACGACAATAACCGCGTCCTGGCGCGGGATCTTGCGCAGCGCCTGCAAGCTGCTCCATTCAAAGGTCTTTTCGCACACGACAAACATCAGGCCGATCAGCGCGGCGACCGGAATCATTTCGATCCAGCGCGACAGGAACAGGATAAACCCCAACAGGAAAACCGCTGCCACCATGCCGGAGAGCCGATGGCGGGCGCCATTGTTAATGTTGATCATGCTCTGGCCGATCATGGCGCAGCCGCCCATGGTGGCGAAAAAACCGGCCACCACATTCGCCGCGCCTTGCGCCAGCGATTCCCTGTTCGGCCGGCCCCGCGTGCCCGTCATTTCATCAATCAGATTCAATGTCAGCAGGGATTCCATCAAGCCGATGGCGGCAAGGATGAGCGAATACGGCGCGATGATGGTGAAGGTCTCGAAGGTGAACGGCACTTGCGGCACATGAAACAGCGGCAGGCCGCCGGCGATCGATCCCATGTCGCCAACGGTTTTGGTGTCGATGCCGGTCGCGGCGACAATCCCGGCCACGATCAGAATCGCGGCCAGCGCCGATGGAATGGCGGTGGTCAGTTTTGGCAGCAGATAGATGATCGCCATGGTGACGGCGATCAGGCCGCCCATGACGAGCCACTGGCCGCTATTCATCCAGGCGCCACCGCTCTTGAAATGGCTGAACTGGGCGATAAAGATCACGATCGCCAGTCCGTTGACAAAGCCGAGCATGACCGGAAACGGCACCATGCGGATGAATTTTCCCAGCCGGAGCGCGCCGAAGATGAGTTGGAATATGCCCATCAACACAACGCTTGCAAACAGATATTCCGCGCCGTGCTGGCTGACCAAGCTCACCATCACCACCGCCAGCGCACCAGCCGCGCCGGAAATCATGCCGGGACGGCCGCCGAACAGCGAGGTAATCAGGCAGATGAAAAAAGCGGCATACAAGCCGGTCAGCGGGCTGACATGGGCAATCAGTGCGAAGGCAATCGCTTCCGGCACGAGCGCCAGCGCCACAGTGATGCCGCTTAAGAGGTCGGTCTTGACGGCAAGCTTGTTGATCTGGGTGGACAAGAAATTACTCCTGGAGCTTGCGCGCATGAATGGATGGATCGCCCTGCGCGCAGCCAGCGCGGCACGGACGATGGCAAAAGTGTGCAGGCGAAAAAAAACCCCGCAAGCACAATGGCTCACGGGGTTTTTCTCTTATAACTAGCCTGACGATAACCTACTTTCACACTGGTTGCAGCACTATCATCGGCGTAAGCTCGTTTCACGGTCCTGTTCGGGATGGGAAGGGGTGGTACCGAGT
>JBDSTZ010000060.1:0-20638 GCA_039927975.1 Massilia sp.
CATCCTTTATTTTGGTGATCATCCAGTCGAGGTCCTCATCGCGCAATTCCTGATGGCAGGCGAAGGACATCACGCGGCGCGACAGTTCGATGGTGTTGGGGCAGACGGTCTCGTCGACGCCGGGCCACAGATATTCGCCGAAGCGGATGATCGGCACACCCTGCGACTTGAGCAGATTGAAGATCGGTTGCGGCTTGTTGGTCAATACCAGCGGGAACACCCAAGGGTAGACGCCGTCTGGCAGGCTGGCGAACAGCGGCCGGCAGCCGGGCAGGCCGGCCAGCGCGTTCGCCAGTTTCAGGTAATTCTTGCGGCGCAGTTCGCCCATGCGCGGGCGCGACACCAGGCGCAGCATCAGGCGCGAAAAGCCCGAGGAACGCTTGTTGAGCCAGCCGGGATCGAAGCTGAAGCCGCCTTCGGAGGAGCCGGGCACCAGCGATTGCACGCCCGACGGCGCGCGCGCCTTGATCTGGCGCCAGACCAGGTCCTTGGCCGCCATCGGCAGGCGCAGCAGCAGCTTGACCAGTCCCAGGCGGCCGTAGGAAAAGCTTTCCTCCAGCGCGTTGAGGGCGGCCTTGACTTCGAAACCCTTGCCGCCCGAGTGCAGCGTCACGGCCGTCAGCGAGTGGCGGTTCGACACCAGCAAGCCGCCTTCGTAAATCGGGAAGAACTTCATGCTGCTGGCGATCGCGTAGTCGCCGTAGGAACCGACCGGCTGGCCCTTGTGTTCACCGAGGAAGCAGTGCGCGCAGTCTTCCAGCAGCTTGATGCCGCGCGCGTCGCAGAAGGCGCGGATCGCCGTCAGGTTCTGTGGGAAGCCGAAGTAGTTGGTGGCCATCAGGACCTTGACGCTGCCGTCGAGCTTGGCGGCGATGTCGTCGAGGTCGACCGAGGTGTCGGCCTTGACCCGGTAGAACACCGGCGTGGCGCCGGACCAGATCACCGGTTCGATCATCGAGGCGCAGTGAAAGGCCGGCACCAGCACCGCGTCGCCGGGGCCGACCTGCATTTCGCGCAGCGCCAGCGCAATGGCGATGCGGCCGCTGGTGACCAGCTTCGGCTCGCCGACGTCGAGGATCGAGGGTGCGCGCCGGGCGCCGCGATGGAAGAAGGCGGCCAACGACAGCACCGGCTTGACCGGCACCGCCGCCGGCGGGAAGCCGATGGCGGTCGACGGGATCGCCGAATCCGGGGCGAGCTGGTTCGCCGCCGCCCGGGGGATGCGCACTTCTGTGTTCACCAGCTCTTTGACATCAGTGTTCATATTGCCCTATCGATCGGCACGCGATACCAGTTTCAATTTCTACATCATTACTAGTATAACCGAGCAAGCAAAAAAATTGGTTCACAAGAAATGCAATCGGGCACGACTTGTTGCAAAAAATTATGTTGTGCAAGCGGAAATTCCCGATCCCGGCTGATACAATATAAGGCGCCCGTAAGTTGGCGTGGCGAAAAGGCGTTCGGCCGCGCCGGCCCCGAGGGGTGCCGGAGTCCGCGCGCGGCCGGTGCACGAGGTGGCCGCCGTGCACTTCGCGCCACAGGGCGCCTGAAAATTAGCGAATATAAATGATAAAATGCTAAGATTATGGCGGAAGTTGCAGCTATTCAAATATTATTGCCGTTATCTGGGTGGTCGGCCTGACACCTTCCCCTTGGCACGAACCGACAGAGCACGATGAGCGACCTGATTCACGAATTCATTTTCACCTCGGCCCGGCGCAGCCCGGCCGCCGAAGCGCTGGTGCACGGCGCCCGCCGCCTCGACTACGCCGCGCTGGCCAACGCGGTGCGCCAGGCCGCCGACGGCTTGCTGGCCGCCGGCCTGGGGCGCAGCGAACGGGTCGCCGTCTACCTTGAAAAAACCATCGAAAACGTCGCCGCCATGTTCGGCGCGGCGGCCGCCGGCGGCGTCTTCGTGCCGGTCAATCCGCTGCTCAAACCCGAGCAGGTCGCCTACATCCTGGCCGACTGCAATGTGCGCGTGCTGGTCACGTCAAGCGACCGCCTGAAATTGCTGGCCGCCGCGCTGCCGGCCTGTCCCGACCTGAAACTGGTGATCGTCACCGGCCGCGCCGAGAACCTGCCGGACATCGCCGGCGTGCAGGTGCAAGCGTGGGACGACGCCATCGCCGCCGAGGGCGAGCCGCGCCACCGCCCGCACCGCGTGATCGACGCCGACATGGCCGCGATTCTCTACACCTCCGGCAGCACCGGCAAGCCGAAAGGCGTGGTGCTGTCGCACCGTAACATGGTGGCCGGCGCCACCAGCGTCGCCAGCTATCTGGAAAACAACCCGGACGACCGCATCCTGGCGGTGTTGCCGCTCAGTTTTGACTACGGCCTGTCGCAGCTGACCACCGCCTTCCACGCCGGCGCCACCGCTGTGCTGATCAACCACCTGTTCCCGCGCGACGTGCTCAACGCGGTGGTGGCCGAGCGCATCACCGGCCTGGCCGCCGTGCCGCCGCTGTGGATCCAGGTCGCGCCGCTGCCCTGGCCGGCCGACTGCACGCTGCGCTACCTGACCAATTCGGGCGGCGCGATGCAGCGTCCGACACTCGACGCCCTGCGCGCGGCGCTGCCAAAGGCGCGGCCGTTCCTGATGTACGGCCTGACCGAGGCGTTCCGCTCGACCTTCCTGCCGCCCGAGGAAGTCGATCGCCGGCCCGACTCGATGGGCAAGGCGATCCCGAACGCCGAAGTGGTGGTGCTGCGTGCCGACGGCACGGAGTGCGATGCCGGCGAACCTGGTGAGCTGGTGCACCGCGGCGCGCTGGTCTCGCTCGGCTACTGGAACGACCCGGCCAAGACCGCCGAGCGCTTCAAGCCGGTGGTGTCGAAGCACACCGGCCTGACGTTGACCGAGATGGCGGTGTGGTCGGGCGACACCGTGCGCAAGGACGAGGAAGGCTTCCTCTACTTCATCAGCCGCAACGACGAGATGATCAAGACCTCCGGCTACCGCGTCAGCCCGAGCGAAGTCGAGGAAGTGGTCTACGCGCGTGAACACGTGGCCGAGGCGGCCGCGATCGGCGTCAAGCATCCGAGCCTGGGCCAGGCCATCGTGGTGATCTTCCATCCGAAAGTGGGCGCGCCTATCGACGCCGCCGGCCTGCTGGCCGCCTGCAAGCCGCACCTGCCTGCCTACATGCTGCCGGCGAAGGTCGTGATGGCCGAGGCCAGCCTGCCGCGCAACCCGAACGGCAAGATCGACCGCAAGCTGCTCAGCATGCAATTTGAGAATATTTTTATGGAAGTCAGTCAATGAGCGTCATCAGCCCCAAACCGCGCCCTCAGCATGCGCCGCTGACGCAATTCGCCGTCGTCGACGATTGCCTGCAAGTGGGTGGCATGCCGCTGACCCGCCTCGCCGAGCGCGTCGGCAGCACGCCGTTCTACGCTTACGACCGGGCCAAACTGAACGAGCGGGTGGCGCTGCTGCGCAAGCACCTGCCGCCCGAGATCCACCTGCATTACGCCATGAAGGCCAACCCCATGCCGGCAGTGGTGCAGCACATGGCGACCCTGGTCGACGGCATCGACATCGCTTCCGGCGGCGAGCAGCGCGTCGCCCTCGACACCACCATGGATCCGGGCCTGATCAGCTTTGCCGGCCCGGGCAAGAGCGACGCCGACCTGCGCTGCGCGGTCGCCGCCGGCGTGGTGCTGAACATGGAATCGGAAGCCGAGATGGAGCGCCTGGCGGCCGTCGGCAAGGTGCTCGGCATCACGCCGAAAGTGGCGGTGCGGGTCAACCCGGATTTTGAGCTCAAGTCGTCCGGCATGAAGATGGGCGGCGGTCCCAAGCAGTTCGGCATCGACGCCGAGATCGTGCCGGCGGTGTTGCGCCGGATCGGCGAACTGGGACTCGACTTCTACGGCTTCCACATCTACAGCGGCTCGCAGAACCTGAAGGCCGAATCGATCCAGGAAGCGCACGAAAAAACCTTCGCGCTGGCGATCCGCCTGGCGGCCGAAGCGCCGCGTCCGGTGCGCACGCTCAACATCGGCGGCGGCTTCGGGATTCCCTACTTTCCCGGCGAAGGCGTGCTTGACCTTGAAGCCGTCGGCGCCAACCTCAAGCGCCTGCTGCCGGAAGTGAAGGCCGCGCTGCCGGAAGCGCAGATCGTCATTGAACTGGGGCGCTACCTGGTGGCCGAAGCCGGCGTGTATGTCAGCCGCGTCATCGAGCGCAAGGTCTCGCGCGGCCAGGTCTACCTGGTCACCGACGGCGGCCTGCACCACCACCTGGCGGCGTCGGGCAATTTCGGCCAGGTGATCCGCAAGAACTACCCGGCGGTGGTGGGCAACCGCGTCGCCGGCGGCGAGCGCGAAACGGTGTCGGTGGTCGGTCCGCTATGCACACCGCTCGACCTGCTGGCCGACCAGATGGAAATGGCGAAAGCCGATGTCGGCGACCTGGTGGTGGTGTTCCAGTCGGGCGCCTACGGGCTGTCGGCCAGCCCCACCGCCTTCCTCAGCCACCCCACCGCGCGCGAAGTGCTGGTGTAATGGACGCGCAGTTCGGCATGAATAAAATAATCAACGGAGTAGTGCGATGAGTGGTTTGTGTGGATGGATTGGCAGCGGCGCCAGCGGTGGTGACAGCCGCGCCCTGATCGAGGCGATGGCGGCGACGATGTCGCGCTTCGACGGTACCGCGGTGCAGGCCCTGAATGGCCGCAGCAGCGCGCTGGCGGTGGCGGCCAACGGCGCCAGTGGCCAGGTCTACCAGAATGGCAGTGTGCTGGTCGCCCTGTGGGGCCAGGCCACGATCCGCGATGCGCGGCTGGCCCAGCAAGTCGCCGCCGAAGGCCTCGGCAAGACGCTGGCCGACCTGTGGCGCAAGTCGCCGCGCGACGCCTGCGCCGCGCTGTCGGGCCCCTTCGTGCTGGCGATTGTCGATGAAGGTTCGGGCGATGCCATGCTGGCGATCGACCGCATGGGCACCCAGCCGCTGACCTACCAGCTGGTGGGCGAGGCGCTGGTGTTCGGCTCCTCGGCCGACGCCATCGGCCGCCATCCGCTGACCCCGGCCACGCTCGACCCGCAAGGCATCTACAACTACGTCTACTTCCACATGATCCCGAGCCCGGGCACGGTGCACCGCAACCAGGTGCGTCTGCTGCCGGGCGAATACCTGCAGTACCGCCAGGGCCGCGTCGAGACCCACACCTACTGGCGCATGCAGTTCGAAGAGAACGGCACCAAGCCGTTCGCCGAACTGAAAAAGGAATTCGTCGACACGCTCGAATCCAGCGTGCGCGAAGCGGCCGGCGACGCCAAGGTCGGCGCCTTCCTGTCGGGCGGCACCGACAGCTCGACCATCTCGGGCATGCTGTGCAAGGTCGGCGGCAAGCCGGCCAAGACTTACTCGATCGGCTTCGAGGCGCAGGGCTACGACGAGATGGAATACGCGCGTATCGCCTCGCGCCATTTCGGCACCGAGCACCATGAATATTATGTGACGCCGGACGACGTCGTCGCCGCCATCCCGCAGATCGCCGGCGTGTTCGACCAGCCCTTCGGCAACGCCTCGGCGGTGCCTGGCTTCTACTGCGCCAAGATGGCGCGCGCCGACGGCGTGACCCGCATTTTCGGCGGCGACGGCGGCGACGAACTATTCGGCGGCAACGAGCGCTATTCGAAGCAGCACGTGTTCGCGATGTACGACCGGGTCCCCGGCCTGCTGCGTAAAGCGCTGCTGGAGCCAGCCGTGTTCAACTTCCCCGGCGGCGAGCACATCAAGCTGGTGCGCAAGGCGCGCAGCTATATCGAGCAAGCCTCGGTGCCGATGCCGGCCCGGCTCGAAACCTACAACCTGCTGGGCCGCTACGGTCCGTCGCAAGTGTTCACCAATGACTTCCTGGCCGGCGCCGATGTCAACGATCCGATCGCCAGCCTGACCCGCACCTACGGCAAGAGCGAGGCGGGCAGCCTGATCAACCGCATGCTCGAACTGGACCTGAAAGTCACCCTGGCCGACAACGACCTGCCGAAGGTGATGAAGGCCTGCGAACTGGCCGGCCTGGAAGTGGCCTTCCCCTTCCTCTCCGAGCAGATGGTGGCCTTCTCGGCGCGCCTGACGCCGCAGCAGAAGCTCAACGGCACCCAGCTGCGCTGGTTCTTCAAGGAGGCTCTCAAGGACTTCCTGCCGAACGAGATCATCACCAAGCAGAAGCACGGCTTCGGCCTGCCGTTCGGCGTCTGGCTGCAGCACCACAAGCCGCTCCAGCAGCTGGCCACCGACAGCCTGACCGACCTGAAGGCGCGCAAGATCGTGCGCGGCGACTTCATCGATACCTTGGTCGGCCAGCACCTGTCCGAGCACGCCGGCTACCACGGCACCATGGTGTGGGTGCTGATGATGCTCGAACAGTGGTTCAAGCAGCGCGAGGCGGTGACCGTATGAGCGCGCCAAAAATCGCCGTCGTCATTCCGTTCTTCCAGCGCGAGACCGGTATTCTCGACCGTTCGCTGCAATCGATCGCCGCGCAAGGCTATCCGTCCGACGCCATCTACGTGATGATCATCGACGATGGTTCGCCGATGGACGCCGAGGAGCAGCTGCGCCTGGTGCCGCCGCCGGCCGGCCTGCGCACCCGCGTGATCCGCCAGGCCAACGCCGGCCCGAACGAGGCGCGCAACACCGCGCTCGAGCACCTGGAAGAGGGCACCGAGTTCGTCGCCTTTCTCGATTCCGACGACGAATGGATTGGCGACCACCTGGCGCGCGCGCTCAAGGCGCTCGGCGCCGGCTACTCGGCCTACTTCGCCAACCTGTTCCACCTTGGCGACGACACCAACGAGTACGACAAGGCGCGCCGCGTCAATCCGGCCGACCATCCGATGGTGCTGGACGATCCGACCCTGCGCGCCTACCAAGGCGACATGATCCACCAGATCTCCACCGCCAACATCATCTTCATGCCCTCGCTGGTCATCTCGGTCAAGGCGCTCGGCAAGGCGCGCTTTCCGAAAGCGCACCGGCATGGCGGCGGCGACTACCTGTACTGGATGGACCTGATCGAACACGGCGCGCGCTTCGTGTTCTCGACCGTGCCGGAGGTCCGCTGCGGCAAGGGCATCAATATGTGGTACGGCAGCGGCTGGGGCACCGAGGGCGCCGCCCTGCGCCTGCTCGACGAGGCGCGCTTCCGCCGTCGCGTGCTGAACCAGTACGCCAAGGCCGACGAGACCAAGTGGCGCCTGCGCGTGCGTCTGGCCGAGCTGCAGGCCGGCATGCTGCAGGATATGGTGTACCGCCTGCGCCGCCGCAAGCCGGTCAACTGGAGCGTGATCCGCACCTTCTTCGGTGCCAATCCGCCGACCCTGACGATGGTGGGCAAACTGTTCGAAGTGCTTTCCGGTAAACGCAATTGAGTGCTGCACCCAAGGCCGGTCCATCGGTCCGCAACGCCTTGATGTGGTCGTTCGTCGAGCGCTATTCGAGCCTGCTGGTGGCGATCGCCAGCGGCATGCTGCTGGGGCGCCTGCTCACGCCCGCCCAGTTCGGCGTGTTCTCGCTGTGCGCCACCGTGATGGTGGTGGCCGGCATTCTGCGCGACTTCGGCGTCAGCGAATACCTGAACCAGGAAAAAGACCTCACCGACGACAAGATCCGCGCCGCGTTCGCGATCGCCATCGTGCTGGCCTGGTCGATCGGCCTGGTGATCGTCTGCATCCGCCACGCCGCCGCCGCCTACTACCGCGAACCGCTGGTCGCCGACCTGCTGCTGGTGTTGAGCATTAACTTTCTGATCCTGCCGTTCGGCTCGCCCGCGTTCGCGCTGATGAGCCGCGAGATGGCCTTCCGCAAGATCTTCGTGGTGCAGATCGTCAGCAACATCGTGCAGTCGGTGGTCTCGGTAATCCTGGCCTTGCGCGGCTACGGCGCGATGAGCCTGGCCGTGGCGCCGGTCTGCAGCATCGCCGTGCAAACCATGCTGGTCACTTATTTCCGTCCGCGCGACTCGATGCTGATGCCAAGTTTCAGGGCCGCGCGCCACGTGCTGTCCTACGGCTCGATGTTCGTCACCTCGCGCTTCATTGAAACCTTCACCCGCAACGCCCACGAATTCGTGCTGGCCAAGCAGGTCGATTTCGCCTCGGTCGGGCTGTTCAGCCGGGCCTTCAGCCTGATCGAACTGTTCAACAACAATGTGACCTCGGCCGTGATGCGGGTTGCCACCCCCTCATTCGCCAGCGACCACCGCGCCGGCCGTCCGCTGCAGGCCATGTTCGCGCGCGGCACCGCCATCTTCACCTGCGTGGCCTTCACCTTCCTCGGTTTCCTCAGCCTGATGGCGCCCGACCTGATCCGTGTGATGTTCGGCGACCAGTGGGGCCGCGCCGGCCACCTGGCGCAGATCCTCGCGGTGGCGCTGCTGCCGTCTTACCTGGTGGTGCTGGCGCCGCAATTGCTGGCCGCGACCGGCCACGTCAAGCGCCGCCTGCAGATTTCGCTGTGGTTTTCGCCGGTCCACCTGGCCGGCGTGCTGATCGCCTCCTTCATCAGCCTCGAAGCGGTGGCGATGGTCTGGGGCGTGAGCAACACCGTGATGCTGGGCATGTATGTGTTCCACCTCAAGAAGGTATTGAACAGCTCGGCCCGCGAGCTGTTCCTGCCCAGCCTGTCCAGCGTGGCGGTGGCGGCGATCTCGGTGAGCGCAATGGCGGCCGCGCTCTACCTGTGCCACCGGCTGCAACTGCCGTCGCTGATCAACCTGGCGGTGGTCGGCACGGTCGCCGCCGCCGCCTGGTTCGCCGCGATCAGCGTCACGCGCCATCCGGTGCATGCGGAAATCATGCGCTTCGTTCAACTTCGGCGTCAACGCCCCTCGACCCCATGACAGCTGCTCCCACTACCAGCGTGGTGCTGGTCACCTACAACGGCGCGCGCTGGCTGCAGACCTGCCTCGATTCGCTCACCGCCAGCGTGCCGCGCCCCGACATCATCGTGGTCGACAACGCCTCGACCGACGACACCGTCGCGATCGCGCGCAAGCACCCGGGCACCACCCTGATCGAGACTGGCGCCAACCTCGGCTTCGGGCGCGCCAACAATATCGGCATCGCGCGCGCGCTCGAACAGGGCGCCGATTACGTGTTCATCCTCAACCAGGACGCCTATGTCGCGCCCGACACCATCGCCATCCTGGTCGAGCAGGCCGGCCAGCAAGAACGGCCCGGCATCGTCTGCCCGATGCAGCTCGACGATACCGGCCGGGCGGTCGACCCGACGTTTCTACTGTACTACGTGGCGCCGAACGCGCCGGCCTTGCTCAACGACGCCCTGCTGGGCACGCCGGCCGCCAGCTATCCGGTGACGGCGGCGCCGGCCGCCGCCTGGCTGTTCAGCCGCGCCTTCCTGATGGAGGTGGGCGGCTTCGATCCGCTGTTCTTCATGTACTGCGAAGACGACGACCTGTGCAGCCGCGCCAACCTGTTCAAGTACACCGTCTCGATCGTGCCCTCGGCGCGCTTTTTCCATTGCCGTGGCTTCCACGGCGCGGTCAAGACCGAGACGATGCGCCGCAAGCTGCAGCGCAAGACCTCGCGCCTGCGCTCGGTGCTGGTGCGCGACGCCAAGCGGCCCGACGGCAGCTTCGGCAAGAACGCCTGGCAAACCTGCTGGCTGCGCCTGTTCGACGGCCTTGGCCAGCTGGTGGCGCACCGCGACTACATCGCCTGCCTGGCGGCCTTCCTGGCGGTCGGCGGCATCCTGCGCGAACTGCCGGCGATCCGCCGCCACCGCGCCGTCTGCATGACAGCCGGGCCGCACTGGCTGCCGTTCACGACAGGCAAATGACATGGCCGAGCTCGCCAAGCGCCGCCTGACCGGCATCGATTCGCTGCGCGGCATCGCCGCCATGCTGGTGGTGCTGTTCCACTACACCACCCGTTACGACGAGTTGTTCCACCACACGGCGGCGCCGTTCGCCTCGGTGCCCTGGGGCCACCTCGGCGTCAACCTGTTCTTCATGATCAGCGGCTTCGTCATCTTCATGACGCTGGAAAAGACCCGCCATTCGATGGACTTCGTCGTCTCGCGATTCAGCCGCCTGTATCCGGCCTTTTGGGCGGCGGTGATCCTGACCTTCCTGCTGACCCACTTGCTGGGGCTGCCCGGCAAGCTGGTCGACGGCCACACCGCGCTGCTGAACCTGACCATGCTGCACAGCTTCCTGAACGTGCCGAACGTCGACGGTGTGTACTGGACGCTGGAAGTCGAACTGATCTTTTATTTCTGGGCCTGGCTGGCCTTCCGCCTGCACCTGCTCGGCCGCGTTCACCTGCTGCTGGCCGCGCTGTTCGTGCTGCGCCTGGTGTACTTCTATGCCGAGACGGCGATGCACGTCGATCTGCCATGGCAAGTGTTCCGCCTGCTGATCCTCAAGGTGATACCGTGGTTCGCCGCCGGCATCATGGTGTACCGCCTGGCGAGCAATTACGGCAGCGTGCGGCGCGACCTGGCGGTCATCGCCGGCGCGGCGGCGCTGCTGGCGATCGCCGAAGGTCCCGGCCTGGCGCTGCTGCTGGTGGCGCTGTGCGCGGTGCTGTACCTGGCGGCCACGGCGCGCCTGGCGATCCTCGACACCCGCGTGCTGGTCTGGCTGGGCACCATCTCGTACACGCTCTACCTGGTGCACGAAAACATCGGCTGGGCCGTGATCCGGCAACTCGAACTGCGCGGCGTGCAGCCGGCGTCGGCGATCGGCGTGGCCTTGCTGCTGGCGCTGGTGCTCGCCTCCTTGCTGACCTACCTGGTCGAACAGCCGGCCATGCGCGCCGTGCGCACGCGCTACCGCCAGCATATGCTTGCGCGCGACGCCGCGGCGGCGGCGGTGGCAAAAGGCTGACATGCGGCGCGCCCTGTGCCTGCTGCTGGCCGGCGCTGCGCTGGCCGGCTGCCGCCAGGCGTCCGCTCCGGCTGCCGATCCGACTGCCAACCTTGCGACATCGATCGCGGCGATTCGCGCGCCCGACCCCGCCACCCGCGTCGACTGCGCCACGCTGGTCAATCCGCTGGTGCTGCTGGTGATGGGACAGTCGAACGCCGGCAACCATGGCGCCCTTGGCACCCCTGGCGCCCCTGCCGGGCGCCAGCACACCTTGTTCGGCAATGCCTGCTTCGCCAGCGCCGATCCCTTGCCAGGCGCTACCGGCGACGACGCCAGCATCTGGAGCCGCTTGCCCGCCATCGCTGGCCGCCCGATCCTGCTGGTGCCGATCGCGGTCGAGAGCACCGCTATTGCCCAGTGGACCACACCCGGGCCGTTGCGCGCCTACGTGGATGCGCGCCTCAAGCAGTTGGGTGAGGGCCCGTTCAAGGTCGACCTGGTGCTGTGGCAGCAGGGCGAGGCCGATGCGAAGGCGCACACCGCCCAAACCGATTATGTGGCTGGTCTTGCCGGCTTGCGGGTGATGCTCGACGCTCACCAGATCCGCGCGCCGCTGCTGGCGGCGCGTTCCACCTACTGTCCCGGCAGCGATGGCAAGGCGGTGCGCGCTGCGGTCGGCGCCGGCGCCGGCATCGCGCGCATCGCCGAAGGGCCGGATATGGATGGCCTGCAAGGTGTCATGCGCTCGGGAGGGTGTCATTTTTCCGCGCGCGGACTGGCTGCGGCAGCGGCTTTGTGGACCGATGCCATCGCGGCGGCGCTGGCGGCGCGCCGCGATTGAACCGGCCGCCGGCGCCTTGTTCGATCGTAAAATACAGCAGGAAATATAGTTACACGTGCTAACATTTGATAGTTTTACTACAACGACATTCTGAGCCATGCAAACGCGGGTCTGCATCACCATCGATACCGAATTCAGCATCGCCGGCGCCTTTGCGGATGCGGCCCTCCGTCCGGTTTCCGACCCGATGGTGTGGTGCGAGGTCGGCGGCCGCTCGCAAGGGCTCGGCTTCATGCTCGACTGCTTTGAGCGCGCCCGCATTCCGGCCACGTTTTTCGTCGAAGCGCTGCACCGCGCCTACTTTCAGGACGACCCCATGCGCCCGATCGTCCAGCGCATCCGCGCGGCCGGCCACGACATCCAGTTGCACGCCCATCCCTGCTGGTCGGTGTACGAACACGCCGACTGGCGCGAGCGGGTGCGCGCCAAGCCGAACCAGGACGATTTTTTTGGCCGCGACGAAGACGATTCGGTGCGCCTGATCGAACAGGGCATCGCGATTTTCGCCGACTGGGGTTTGCCGCGCCCGACAGTGTTCCGCAGCGGCAGCCTGCAGCACGACGACCGCCTGTTCCGCGCCCTCGCGCGCAGCGGCGTTCCGTACAGCTCGAATGTCGGTGTCGCGATTTTCGACAGCGGCGATCCGCACTACCAGCTGTACGCCGGCAGCCACGAACGCCACGGCGTCATCGAGTTTCCGGTGCTGACCTTCTGCGACTGGAAGGTCGGCCCAAAACGGCACATGAAGTCGCTCACCATCGCCGGCACCAGTTTTGCCGAGATGCGCACCCTGCTCGAACAGGCGCACGCGGCGGGCATTGAACAGGTGGTGATCCTGACCCACCCTTTCGAATACGTGCAGAGCCGCGACGCCGACCTGGGCCACGCGCGCGCGCACGGCGTCAACCAGCGCCGGCTGAGCGCGCTGTGCGCCTACCTCGACGGCAATCGCGACCGCTTCCTCCCGAGTGCGATGGTCGACGCGGCCAACGCTTCGCAACACACGCGCCGCGCCGACAATCCCCTGCTTGAAGGGCAGTTGTGGCAAAGCATGCGGCGCATGGCGACCCAGGTCGCTTACGACCGCTATGGCAACTGGGCCCTGGCCCGCACACAAGGCAAGACGCAATGACAGCATGGATTAACCGCCGTTTCGGCACGTCGCGCGGACTGATCCGCAGCGCACTCGCGCACGCGGAACTCTTCACCGGCCGCTTGCGGCAATTCCAGCTGCGTCACCCCGAGCGGGTCGAACGCGTGGTCTTCGTTTGCCTCGGCAACATCTGCCGCAGCGCCTACGGCCACCAGGTCGCGCGCGAACTGGGGCTGTCGGTCGCTTCGCTGGGCCTGTCGACCACCACCGGGGTCGGCTCGCCGGCCGAAGCGGTGGCCTCGGCCAAACGGCTGGGAGTGGCGATGGACGCCCACCGCGCCTGCGACTGGAGCAACTTCAAGGTGCGCAGCGGCGACCTGTTCCTGGTGATGGAAGTGCGCCAGGCGCACGAACTGCGGCGCCGGCTCGGCCCGCGCGACGATGTCCAGGTCTGCCTGCTGGGGAACTGGTGCAAGCCGGTCATGCCGCACCTGCACGACCCGTTCTCGCTGTCCGACGATTACTTCGACACCTGCTTCACGCGCGTGCGCCAGGCGACCCAACATCTGGCGCGCGTACTGCCGAATGCGCGCGCGGCCGGCAGCGTGCCGGCGGCCTCGCGGGAACGCGCATGAACAAGGAATTTTCGATCTACCTCGACCTGGTGCGTTTCCTCGCCTCGGTCATGGTGGTGATCTACCATTCCAACATCCGCGCGATCATCACCGAAAAACTGCCGATGAGCGACCACGGCCACGCCGCCGTGATCGTGTTTTTCATCCTGTCCGGCTACGTCATTTCCTACATCGCCGCCGCGCGCGAGAGCAAGCCGGTCGACTACTGGTCGAGCCGGCTGTCGCGCTTTTATTCGCTGGTGATCCCCGCCATCATCCTGTGCCCGCTGCTCGACATGGCCGGCGAGGCGCTGGCGCCGCACTTCTACGAAGGCAAGACCACCCACGGCCTGGCCGCGCTGCGCGTCGTCTCGAGCCTGCTCTACACCAACGAGATCTGGAACCTGTCGATCATGTCGTTCTCGAACGTGCCGTTCTGGTCGCTGTGCTACGAGATGTGGTACTACGTGCTGTTCGCCATCGTCACCTTCACCCGCGGCCGCGCGCGTTTCTGGCTGACCGCCGCCACGCTGCTGTTTCTCGGGCCGAAGATCCTGGTGCTGCTGCCGATCTGGGTGCTCGGCGTGGTGCTCCAGCGCAGCGCCGCACTGAACCGCCTGCCGGAGTGGCTGGGCTGGATCCTGTTCCTCGTCTCCTGGCCGCTGTACGCGTTGTTCCAGCACGCCGGCATGACCGAAGTCGGCAGCGAGCTGCTGCGCCAGGCGATCGGTGAAAAATGGCATCACCAGGCCGCGTTCTCGAAATTCTTTATCACCGACTACCTGCTGGCGCTGATCATCGCCGCCAACTTCATCGGTTTCCGCGCCATCGCGGTGCGTTTCGCCACGCCGCTGCGGGCGCTGGAAAAGCCGATCCGCTGGATCGCCGGCTTCACCTTTTCGCTCTACATCCTGCACCAGCCGCTGCTGCAGTTCTACGCCGCCGTGTTCAACGGCGATCCGTCGACTAGCCTGTTCTACGCCGAAGTGATCGGCGCGACGGTGCTGACGGTGTTCGTGATCGGCAGCGTCACCGAGCAGAAGCGGCATATCATGCGCGACTGGATCCATGCGAAACTGAGCGCGCTGACGGCCTCGCGCCTCTGGCGCAAACTGATGTCGTCGAGCAGCTCGCCGGCGACGCAAGGAGCACGCGGATGAGCCAGCCATTGCTGCCGGCCGTAGTATTGGGCATCGACACCCCGATCGGCCTGACGATTATCCGCGACCTCGGCGAGCGCGGCGTCAAGGTTTACGGCCTCGGGCGCCAGCCGCACGCGCTGGGCATGGCCTCGCGCCATCTGTTCCAGGGCATCGTGCGGGCCGGCGAGGAGGGCGCGCTGATCGACCAGCTGGTCACCCTGGCCGAGCGGCTGGGGCCGGCCTGCCTGTTCGCCATTTCCGAAGGCGACATCGCCATGCTCAACCGCCACCGCGCGCGCCTGGGCGGGTTCAAACTGATGTATCCCGACGCCGAGCGCATGAACCGGGTGGTCAACAAGGAGCAGACCTACGAGGCGGCGGCCAGGGTCGGCCTGCGGGTGCCGCGCACCGAGCAGCCGGTCGCGCTGGCCGAGGTGGAAGCCTTCTGCGCCACGCTGCGCTTTCCGGTGGTGCTCAAATGGGCCAATCCGAACGAGGTGGTGCGCCTGCTCGAAAGCGCCGGCTTAAAGCTCGACAAGACTTTCTATTGCTACTCGGCGCGCGAGCTGGTCGAGTACATGCGGCCGTACGAGGCGGTGCGCGCCTTTCCGCTGATCCAGGAATACTGCGCTGGCTACGGCCTCGGCCAGTTCGTGCTGATGCGGGACGGCCAGGCGCACACGACCTTCCAGCACCGGCGCGTGCATGAATGGCCGCCGGAAGGGGGCTTTTCGAGCCTGTGCGAATCGGTACCGCTGGAACAGCACCGGGCGCTGATGGACCAGTCGGTGGCGCTGCTGCGCGAGCTTGCCTGGGAAGGCATTGCGATGGTGGAATACCGCTTCGATCCGTTGACCGGCGAAGCGGCGCTGATGGAAATTAACGGCCGCTTCTGGGGCAGCCTGCCGCTGGCCTACCACGCCGGCGCCGCCTTTCCCTGGTACACCTACCAGCTGC
Source organism: Massilia sp. (assembly GCA_039927975.1). Lineage (GTDB taxonomy): Bacteria > Pseudomonadota > Gammaproteobacteria > Burkholderiales > Burkholderiaceae_D > JBDSTZ01. Next base: position 15,495 of record JBDSTZ010000060.1, read on the forward strand.
TGGGCCTGGGGCAAGCGCCGCGCGTCAAGCCGTACAAGGGCGGCATGCGCTGCCGCTTCATGGTGCCCGAGACCAAGCGCCTGGCGCGGATTCTGTTCCAGCAGGGGGCGATCGCCGATCGCAACGTGAGTTTCAAGCGCGTGCCGGAGCTACTTGAATATCTGGTCGACTTCGTGCGTCCGTCGACGCGTTACTACGTGTTCTCGCTGCGCGATCCGGCGCCGTTTTTCGCCGACGTCGGGCAGACCATGTCGACGGTTTTCCGGAAGCTGCTCGGACGTAAATCGGCAGCCGTCAAGCCGGTGGCGATCGACGAAGCCGAAACCAGTCTCAAGGAACGCTAAACCGTCCTCCTTGCGGAACCGGTTTTTGTCTAGGCCGCCACCTGCGCTTCGGTGCGCAAATTCTTCGCCATCCGCACCGCGAAGCGCAGGTGCGTGCGGTCCCACGGGCTAAAGCGCGGCAACTGATAGGCGTCCGGCCGCTTGCTGGCGCCCCACGAAGTCGACACCGCGCCTTCAAAGCCCAGCTCCCGCGCGATGCCTACATGCTCGGCCTGGTAGTCGGCGCCCGGCTTGCCGTTCGGATAGGCAAACAGCGGCACCGCGCCGCCGATCATGTCCTCCAGCGTGGCCTTGCCCTGGGCGATCTCCGACTTCGCCAGCGAGGCGGGAATCTTCGCCAGGATCGGGTGGTTCACCGTGTGTCCGCCAATGCCCATGCCGGCCGCGTGCAGCTCGCGCACCTGGGCGGTGCTCATCATCAGGTTGTCGGGTAGGTCGACCTTCACCAGATCGACCAGGCGGTTGACCTGATCGAGGCGCTCGCCCATCGGCAGATACTTGAGCTGGCCGATCAGGCCGGTGATGGCGCGCTTGCGCTCTTCCACCGAGGTGAGCGCATGCTTTCCCAGGCCCAGTGCGCCGGCGTCAATCGCGCCGTCGGGCGCGCGCCGCACCAGCTCGATGACGGTGTCGTTCCACATGCGACCACCGTTCAGGAAGCCGGTGGCGACAAAAAAAGTCGCGTTCAGGCCATGCCGCTGCAGAATCGGCAGCGCCACTTCGGCGTTGTCGGCATAGCCGTCGTCGAAAGTGATGCAGGCCGCGCGCGGCGGCAGGGTGCCGGCCTTGACGTGGCGCACGGCGTCGATCAGGGGAATCACGTGGAACATCGACTTGATCAGCCGCAGGTGCAGGTCGAAGTCGTCCTTGTCCAGCTCGGCGGGGAACAGCGGATCGCGGCTCGGCAGTACCCGGTGATAAATCAGGATCGACAAGCCGCTGGCGCCGCCCGGCGAGAGCACGCGGATCAGCGCTTTGCCGAGCGTGAATGAAGTGTCAGACGAAGCCATAGCGATATGCGATCAAAAGGGAAGGGACGGGGCCGCGCGGGCGGATCATACGGTTTCCTTGCGGGCGCGCCCGCCGATCGGCGCGACCGGCTTGACGATCTTTGCCGCCGGCGCCAACTCGCGCTCGACCACCAGCTTGGTGGCGACGATCGCCACCATCAGGTAATACGGCACGTCGAAATAGGCCAGGCTGAGGAAGGCGCCGCCGACGGCGAAGCCGAGCAGAGACACCTGGATCATCAGGCTCAGGTTGAATGCCCATTTCAGGTCGGGCTCCAGCTTGGTGAGCTTGATCACCGCCGAGCAGGTGCGCCAGGTCAGGAAACCGATGGCGAGGTAGATGGCCAGGCCAATGAAGCCATGCTCGCCCAGCACCTGGAAATAAATGCTGTGGGCAGCGTGCACGTCTTCCGGCACCGGCGCGTATTTCTGGAACGTCAGGTAATCGTAAATCTGGAAACCGCCGCCGAGCGGGCGGTCCTGCGCCAGGTTGATCGCCATTTTCCAGGCGTTGACCCGGCCCATGGCCGACTCGTCTTCCTTGTACTCGTTGATGGTGTCCATGCGCTCGAACCACTTGGCCGGCATCGCCGCCAGCAGCACCGGGGTGATCAGGATCAGCGACAGGCCCACGGTGACCTTTTCCTTGCTCTTGAGCCAAAGGAAGGCGCCCATCGCGACCACCGCCAGCATCGCCCCGCGCGAATACGACCCGAGCGCCGACAGCGCGCACAAGACCATCGACACCATGAAGGCGATGCGGTAGTAGCGCTGCTTGGTCAGGGTCATCAGGTAGTACATCAACGGAATCACCATGACGAAGGCGAGCGCAACTTCGTTGTTGCCGTCGATGAAGGTACCTGCGGGGCCCCACACGCGTTCGGTGGCGCCGCTGCGGATAGTGAACACGCCGCCCTTGACGCCGTAGTAACCGATCGAGATGACGATCGACCAGATGATGGCAGTGATGTGCTCGCGTTTCTTGAGCAGGGCCAGCACGACCAGCGTCATGAACCAGATCTTCAAGACCTTGTTCCACTGGTCGTAGTTAATTTCCGGATGCAGGCCGGTGATGGCCGTCAGGCTCATCCAGAAGAAGAACAGGATGAACAAGACGATCACCGGCGGCATCGGCAGCTTCTTGTCTTCCTTCGTGATCACCAGGCTGACCAGGGTGGTGGCGGCGATCAGGGCGGCGAACGGGAAGGAGCGGGCGAAGCCCCAGCCTTGCGCGTGCGGGTTCATCACGCTGATCCAGATCCACAGCACGGCGCCCCAGTAGGGTCTCTTGAAGACGATCGGCAGCGCGCCGAACACGACGATGGTGACGAACAAGTCCCTCATGGCGCGTTCACCTCGGCGGTCAATGGGTGTGTCATGGCGTTGCCTGCCCTGTTAGCGGTAAGTCGCACTGTCGACCTTGCTGACGACGTAGCGGAATTTGCCCGACTTTTCGGGCAGGATGGCGGGTACCTGTTCAACCTCGATCCGCACTTCGCTGCCCAGCCTGGCCTTGAAGCCGCTGACGATCTTTTGCCGCAGCGCTTCGCTCAGCGGCGTTTCGGCCACCACTTGCACGCCGGTATGGTCCAGGCTTTCCTGGGTGATCTTGAACGCCTTCACTTCCGGCAAATCGCGCAGGATGTACACCAGCGCCAGGCCGTGCATCACGGTGCCGTCCTTGGTGATCAGGAAGTCGGTGCTGCGGCCCTGGATTTCCTTGAGCAGCGGCAAGCCGCGGCCGCAGCGGCAACCGTCCGTGTCGAGCACGCCGACGTCGCCGGTGCGGTAGCGGATGAAGGGGAAGTCGCCGGTCGCCAGGTGGGTGACGACGATTTCGCCCGATTGGCCGCGCGGCACCGGCTGGCCGGCCGGATCGAGAATTTCCACGATGATGTCCTCGGCCGTCAGGTGCATGCCGCCCTGTGGGCACTGGTGGGCGATGAAGCCGGCGTCGCGCCCGCCGTAGCCGTTGGCCACCGGGCAACCGAAGGTGTCGGCAATCTGCGCGCGCTGCTCGTCGTAGAGCCGCTCGGAAGTGACGAAGGCGACCCGGATGCCGAGGTCGTTCATGCGCACGCCCTTGGCCTTGGCGTGGCGCGCAATGTGCGACAGCGCCGACGGGTAGCCGAACAGCATGCGCGGGCGCAGGGCGCGGATCTGCGTGAGAAAAGCGTCGAGCTTTTCCTCGGACATGGCGAAGGCCGGCAGCAGTTCGGTGCGCAGCATGCGGTCGCGCACCGCGCGTGCGCTGTCCTGCGCGCCCAGTTCGATGGGCGAGCCCCAGACCACGATCTCGGGGTCGCCGATGTCGACATTCCACCAGCGCGTGGCGCGCCACTTGGCGGCGACGTCATGGCTGACGCGCTCCTTGCCGATGTAGAAAATCAGCGGTTCGCCGCTCGAACCGCCGGTGTTGAAGCGCGCCAGGCCGTGGGCGTCGCTGGCCTTTATGGCGTCGCCGGCGGCGCGGATCTTCGCCTTGTCGAGCAGGGGAAGCTTTTGCAGGTCGGCCAGGCTGCGCAGGTCGCGCGCCGGCTCGAAGCCGGCTGCGGCGAACAGATCGCGGTAGTAGGGCACCTTGGCCTGGGCCCGCGCCAGCAGCGCACGCAAGCGTTCGAGCTGCAGCGCCTCAAGCTTGGCCGGGGTCCACCACTGCGATTTTTCCATGCGCTTTCGCACCGCCACGGTGGTGTGGCGCTTGAGCCGCTCGTGCAGCGGAAACAGCAGCGAGGAGACGACCTTGGTGTACACGCCGGTCTGCGGCGCGGTCTTGGACAGGGTGGGATTGATCATGGCTGGGTCGCTACCTTGGCAGTGCGGGGATGGATGACGGCGCGGTACACGTCGAGCAGGCGCGGCCGTACGCCAGACCAGGCGTATTGTTGCACATACCGCAGGCCGGCTTCGCGCAGGCTGGCCGCCAGCGCGGGCGCGGCGGCCAGGCGCAGCATGGCCTCGGCCATCGCTTCGGGCGCGCGCGGCGGCACCAGCAGGGCGGTCTTGCCGTCCTCGACCATGAAGGGCACGCCGCCGACGTTGGTGCTGATCACCGGCACCCCGCTGGCGAGCGCTTCGAGCACCGAGTTGGGCATGTTGTCGACCGTGCTGGGGTTGAGCATGACGTCGGCGCCCTGGTACAGCGCGGCCATGCCGGCGTTGTCGACGCGGCCGGTGAAGGTGGTGGCGGCGGCGATGCCCAGTTCGCCGGCCAGCTGTTCGAGCGAGGCGCGCAGCGGACCGGAACCGGCCACCACCAGGGTGGCGTCGGGATGCGCCGCGCGCAGCAGGGCAAAGGCGCGCAGCGCGGTCTCGTTGTCGTAGATCGGTTCGAGATTGCGCGCCACCAGCACCCGCGGCGGCGTGCCGGCGGCCGGCAGCGGCGCGGCGGCGAAGCGCTCGAGGTTGATGATGTTCGGCACCACCTGGGTCGGCACCCGGTACTTGCCGAACACGAATTCGAGAAAGCCGGAGGGCACGATCACCGCGCTGGCGGCCAGCATGCTCGGGCGCACCACGCCTTGCGACTTGCGCATGAAGGTGTCGGCCTCGCCGCCCCGGTAATTGACCACCACCGGGCAACCGCGCAGCTTGCCGATCCAGATCGCCGGCACGGCGAACAGATGCCAGGACCAGCCCGAATTGGCCATCACGTGGAACAGTTGCACGCGGCCGGCGGCGCGCCACAGGTGCAGCAGGTAGGGCAGCAGGCGGAACAGCGCGCGCACGCCTTTCAGCTTGGCGGCCCAGCTTGGCTTGTAGGGCGCGTTAATCTGGATCATCTCGACCT
>JBDSTZ010000061.1:0-2720 GCA_039927975.1 Massilia sp.
GCCGGCGCCGCCAGCAGGAAGGGCAGGGCGGCCGGCAGCGGCGGCACCCGGTCGAGCGCCAGCGCGCGCTGCATCAGCGGGTGTGGCCGATGACCAGCTCGAACAGGCCGGCCGGCGAGGCGGTCGCCGTGAAAGGATAGCCGCAGCGCGTCAACAGGCGGTACAGCGGGTGCGGCTCGCGCTCGATGAGCATGCGCACTTGCTGGCCGGGGCCGAGCTTTTCAAGCGCATCCAACACGCGCTCCATCGGTTCGGGCGCGGGCAGGCCGCGCAGGTCGAGAAATACTTCGTTGGTTGGCTGGTTCATGGATGTGTCGATCAAAGGAAGAACAGCGGGTTCTTGGTCACGGCCACGGTGACGATATAGCCGTAGCAAAGCAGCGCGGCGGCGAAGGCGGCGCCGCGCACGGCGCGCGTGCGGCCGCGCTTGAGGGCGAGCGTGCCGAACAGGATGTAGGCGATCAGCGCGGTGATCTTGGCGCCCAGCCAGGGCTGCTCGAACGGCGACTGGCCGCTCCACACCGCCAGCGTGATGGCGCTCGCCAGCAGCAGCGAATCGACCCGGTGCGGCAGGCGCTTGACCCAGCCGCGCCGCAGCATCGCGCTCGCGCCCAGCATCCAGGCGCCGCGCAATAAAAAAAAGCCGCCGCTCAGGGCGGCGAGGCTCATGTGAATATGCTTCAGGAAGAGATAGTCCATACCGGTGCGCTAAAGTGAAAGGGCGGCGCACCTGGCGCCGGCAGCACGTCGGCCAGCGCCACCTGGTCGAGCTGCGCCAGGTAGGCGGCGGTCGCCATGCCCAGCTTGCGCTTGAGGATGCAGCTTGGCGAGAGCTGGCAGGTGTTGTGCATCTCGTCGAAGCACTCGACCATGGTGAAGTCCGGCTCGGTCAGCCGGACCACCGCGCCGATCATCAGGCTGGCCGGGTCGTGCGCCAGCCGGATGCCGCCGCTGCGCCCGCGCATGGTGTCGACCATGCCGGCCAGGCCGAGGCGGTGAACCACTTTGGTCAGGTGGTTGCGCGAGATGCCGTGCGCGCTCGCGATTTCCTCGACCGTCACCTGGCGGCCTGGATTGGTCCCCAGGTACATCAGTACCCGCAGGGCATAGTCGGTGTAGTCGGTCAGGCGCATGGCATGCTCCGGCGCGTGGTTCAGGAAGCGCGTGCCGGGGCGGCCACAGTCAGGCCGGCCGGTTTGCGGGCCTTGACGATCAGGCGCCAGGCGAACAGCGCCAGGAACACGGTGCCGAGCGAGAACACCACGTCGCCGGGCACCCGCAGCCAGACCATCGTTTCCATGAAGTGCGAGTGAATCACTTCCGGCGAGCGGGCGAACCACATGCCCTTGGTGATGCTGGCCCAGGCCTGGTAGATCCCGGCCGGCACCAGCGACATGAACACCATCATCGCCAGGCCGATATTGAGCAGCCAGAACATCGGGCGCAGCAGGCTGTCGGACCATGCCAGCCGGTCCGACAGGCCGCGCAGGCAGAACAGCATCAGGCCGATGCCGAGCATGCCGTAGACACCAAACAGGGCGGCGTGGCCGTGGGCGGCGGTCATGTTCAAGCCCTGCATGTAGTACAGCGCGATCGGCGTGTTGATCGAAAAGCCCAGCAGACCGGCGCCGACCATGTTCCAGAAGCCCACCGCGATGAAGCACATGATGGCCCATTTGTAGTTCTGCACCCATGGCGCGGCTTTCGAGCGCTGGTAGTTGCGCCAGGCTTCGACGCCGATCATCGACAGCGGCACCACTTCAAGGGCCGAGAACATCGCGCCGATGGCGATCACGCCGGTCGGCGTGCCGGTGAAGTACAGGTGATGCAGGGTGCCGAGGATGCCGCCGAAAAGGAACACGATCGTTTCGAGCACGATGGCGGTGTTGGCGGTTGCCGCGCGCAGCAGGCCGAGACGGGTGAACAGCAGGGCGATGACGGCGGTGGCGAACACTTCGAAGAAGCCCTCGACCCACAGGTGCACCAGCCACCAGCGCCAGTATTCGACCATCGAGTAGTGGGTGTGCGGACCCCAGGTCAGCGAGGTGGCGTAGAAGCCGCCGATGCAGACTGCGGCGAGGAACACCATGGCGATCAGGCCGCGGCTTTCCGACGGCTTGGTCAGGGCTGGCCACAGGCCGCGGCCGAGCAGCACCACCCAGATCAGCAGGCCGACGAACAGCAGGATTTGCCAGACCCGTCCCATGCTGGTGAATTCGAGACCCTGGTTACCGAGCCAGAAGCTGAAGTCGACGCCGCGATGCTGCAAGGTGCCGAGCCAGCCGGTGACGGTCGAGCCGACCACGATGAACAGCAGCGCGTAGAACAGCAGGTTGACGCCGAGCGCCTGGTACTTCGGCTCGTGGCCCGAGATGGCCGGTGCGATGTACAGGCCGGTGGCCAGCCAGGCGGTGGCGATCCACAGCACGGCGAACTGGGTGTGGATGGTGCGGCTGACGATGAACGGCAGGAAGTCGGCCAGCGGGAAGCCGAAGAAGCTGTGGCCCTCGACCGAGTAGTGGGCGGTGATGATGCCCATGCCAACCTGCGCCAGGATCAGGCCGACCACCACGAAGAAGTATTTGCGGGTCGCCTTCATCGACGGCGTCGCCTTGAGGCTGAACAGCGGATCGTCTTTCGGCGCGGCCGGGTCGTCTTCCTCCTTGTGGATCGAATGGAAGAACAGCATGCCGGCGATCGCCGCGATCATCAGGATCACG
>JBDSTZ010000062.1:0-5036 GCA_039927975.1 Massilia sp.
GGCCGCAAGGTCATGCTGGTGGTGAACAAGGGCGAGGGCATGAAGTACACCTCGGTGGTCGCCGAATTCTATGAACTCGGCATGGGCGACCCCTACGTCATCTCGGCCGCCCACGGCGACGGCGTGACCGACCTGGTCGAGGAGGCGCTCAACGAAGCGTTCGCCTCGCGCCCGGACGACGCGCTGGAACTCGAGCCCGCCGAGCGCGGCATCAAGATCGCCATCGTCGGCCGCCCCAATGTCGGCAAGTCGACCCTGGTCAACACCCTCATCGGCGAAGAGCGCGTGATCGCCTTCGACATGCCGGGCACCACGCGCGACTCGATCGAAGTGCCGTTCGAGCGCGATGGCAAACACTACACCCTGATCGACACGGCCGGCATCCGCCGCCGCGGCAAGGTCTTCGAAGCGATCGAGAAATTCTCGGTCGTCAAGACGCTGCAATCGATCTCCGAAGCCCACGTCGTCATCCTGTTGCTCGACGCCCAGCAGGACATCTCCGAGCAGGACGCCCACATCGCCGGCTTCATCCTCGAATCGGGGCGCGCGCTGGTGGTCGGCGTGAACAAATGGGACGGCCTGCAAAGCGACGAGCGCGACGAGATCAAGATCGACCTCGACCGCAAACTCGACTTCCTCTCGTTCGCCAAGACCCACTTCATTTCGGCCCTCAAGGCCAGCGGTATCGGACCGCTGATGAAGTCGGTCGACGCCGCCTACGCCGCCGCCACCGCCGATCTGTCGACGCCGCGCCTGACGCGCGCGCTGATCGAAGCGGTCGAGAAGCAGGAGCCGCGCCGCAAAGGTTCGATCCGGCCTAAAATGCGCTACGCCCACCAGGGTGGCCAGAACCCGCCGATCATCGTCATCCACGGCAACGCGCTCGACGCGATCGGCGAACCGTATAAACGCTATCTCGAAAAGCACTTCCGCGACACCTTCAATCTGGTCGGCACGCCGCTGCGGATCGAACTGCGAATGGGCAAAAATCCCTTTGCCAAATCGCAGAAATAAGCACGGACAGCCGACAGGAAGCGGCAAAACAGGTTACAGTAGCTTAAAGACATGATTCTCCTCATGAGAATGTAAATCAGGCACTTGAAAACCAGCGAGTCGCCTCCAATTTTTAAACTACGACAACACTACGGAGCTGTTATGAGCAACAAAGGGCAACTGTTACAAGACCCATTCCTCAATGCCTTGCGCAAAGAGCATGTGCCCGTCTCGATCTACCTGGTCAACGGGATCAAACTGCAAGGCCATATCGAATCCTTCGATCAATACGTTGTACTGCTTCGCAATACTGTCACCCAGATGGTCTACAAGCATGCCATCTCGACCGTCGTTCCGGCCCGCGCCGTCAATCTCAACCTTGAGTCCGAAGCTGAGTAAGGCGATGGGCATGCCGGCCATGGCCTTTCCGCAACCGTCGGGAGGCCTATGCGCGCAGCCCTAGTCGGCGTCGATTTCGGCGCCGGCGATTTCAACGCCAGCGTCGAAGAGCTGTCGCTTCTGGCACGCTCTGCCGGCGCCGAGCCGATCACCACCATCACCGCCAAGCGTTCGAGCCCCGACGCCGCCTACTTTGTCGGCAGCGGCAAGGCCGACGAGATCGCGCTCGCCTGCCAGGACGCGCAAATTGAAATCGTCATCTTCAATCACGCCCTGTCGCCGGCCCAGCAGCGCAATCTGGAAAAGCGCCTGAACATTCGCGTGCTCGACCGCACCAGCCTGATCCTCGACATCTTCGCCCAGCGCGCCAAGAGCCACGAGGGTAAGCTCCAGGTCGAGCTGGCCCAGTTGCAGCACCTGGCCACCCGCCTGATCCGCGGCTGGACCCACCTTGAGCGGCAAAAGGGCGGTATCGGCCTGCGCGGCCCTGGTGAAACCCAGCTCGAGACCGACCGTCGTCTGATCGGCGAGCGCGTCAAGGCGCTGCGCGCGCGGCTTGAAAAACTGCGCAAGCAGCACGAGACCCAGCGCCGCCAGCGCGGCAAAAGCCACACCTTCTCGGTCTCGCTGGTCGGCTACACCAATGCCGGCAAGTCGACCCTGTTCAACACCCTCACCAAGGCCGGCGTCTACGTCGCCAACCAGTTGTTCGCCACCCTCGACACCACTTCGCGCCGGGTTTACCTGGGCGAGGACGTCGGCAACGTGGTGGTGTCCGACACGGTCGGCTTCGTGCGCGAGCTGCCGCACCAGCTGGTGGCGGCGTTTCGCGCCACGCTCGAAGAAACCATCCACGCCGACCTGCTGCTGCACGTCGTCGACGGCGCCAGCCCGGTGCGCATGGAACAGATCGAGCAAGTCAACCTGGTGCTCAAGGAGATCGGCGCCGACCACATTCCGCAAATTCTGGTGTGGAACAAGATCGACGCGGCCGGCCTGGAGCCGGCGGTCGAACGTGATGAATATGATAAAATCAGCCGCGTTTTCATCAGCGCCCACACCGGCGCCGGCCTCGACCTGCTGCGCGAGGCGGTGGTCGAAAGCGCCAGGGCCGCGCCAGGTCTGACCCATCTTTTCGCCGCGCAGGACGACGCCGGCCCCGACTCCGGCGACAATCCGGAGCGGGCCGACACCGCCGGCGCCGAAAACACTCCAACCTTCACCTACGTCGGACCACGATAGTATGCTTGTTTCCTTCCTCAGACGCATCGGCATCAAGCTGTCGCTCAACGACCCGCGATGGGGCAACCGCCCCCAGGGCGACCACAAGGCGCAGGAAAGCAAACGCCCCGGCGAAGGCCCGCCCGACCTCGACCAGATGTGGCGCGACTTCAACGTGCGCCTGAACCGCATCTTCGGCCAGAAGAACAGCGGCGGCGACGGCGGCGGCGGCTTCCAGCCGAGCGCCAGGGGCGCCAGCGTCACCGTCACCATCATCGTCGCCTTCATCTGGCTCGCCAGCGGCGCCTTCATCGTGCAGGAGGGCCAGGTCGCCGTGGTGACCACCTTCGGCGAGCGCAGCCACGTCAGCGGACCCGGTTTCAACTGGCGCTGGCCGGCGCCGTTCCAGGCCCACGAGATCGTCAACATGTCGACCGTGCGCACCGTCGAAATCGGCTACCGCAGCTCGGTGCGCAACAAGCAGCCGCAGGAATCGCTGATGCTCACCGACGATGAAAACATCATCGACATCCAGTTCGCCGTGCAGTACACCTTGAAGGACCCGGTCGAATGGCTGTACAACAACGACAACCAGGACACCTCGATCAGCCAGATCGCTGAAACCGCCATTCGCGAAGTGGTCGGCCGCAGCAAGATGGACTTCGTGCTGTACGAGGGACGTGAAAAAGTCGCCAGCGACGTCATGGCGCTGATGCAGTCGATCGCCAACCGCTACAAGCTGGGCGCGCAGATCACCAACGTCACGATGCAGGGCGTCCAGCCGCCCGAGCAGGTGCAAGGCGCCTTCGACGACGCCGTCAAGGCCGGCCAGGACCGCGCGCGCGCCCGCAACGAGGGCGAGGCTTACGCCAACGACGTCATCCCGCGCGCAAAAGGCGCCGCCTTCCGCCTGATGCAGGAAGCCGAAGCCTATCGCGCCATGGTCACCGAAAACGCCACCGGCAACGCCGCCCGCTTCAACCAGGTGTCGGCCGAATACCAGAAGGCGCCGGCCGTCACGCGCGACCGCATGTACATCGACACGATGGAACAGATCTTCAAGAGCGCCAGCAAGGTCATGGTGGACGCCAAATCGAGCAGCAACATGCTCTACCTGCCGCTCGACAAATTGATTGCACAGACCCAGGCCAACGACGCCGCCATCGGTTCCAAATCGGGCCCGGTGCAAATGCCGCAAACCGCAACCCCGCCAGCCCAGGACCTCATGCAGACCGTAGACCAGGTGCGCCAGCGCGACAGCCGCAGCCGCGAATCCTCACGTGACCGGGAGACCCGCTGATGAGCCGCATCGTGAGTATTTTCGTCGCCGGCTTCATCGCCCTGATGATCCTGTCGTCGACCGTGTTCGTGGTCGACCAGCGCAAGTTCGCCATCGTCTTCGCCTTGGGGCAGGTGCGTGAAGTGATCAGCGAGCCTGGCTTGCACTTCAAGCTGCCGCCGCCGTTCCAGAACGTGCTGTACCTCGACAAGCGCATCCTCACCATCGACACGCCCGACGCCGACCGCTTCATCACGGCCGAGAAGAAGAACATCCTGGTCGACGCTTTTGTCAAATGGCGCATCACCGATCCGAAGCTGTTCTACGTCAGCTTCGGCGGCGACGACCCGCGCGCGCGCAACCGCCTGTCGCAGATCGTCAAGGCCGCCCTGAACGACGAGATCACCAAGCGCACCGTGCGCGAAGTGATCTCCGGCGAGCGCGGCAAGGTGATGGAAGCGATCCGCGACAAGGTCGTCGCCGAGGCCAAGCAGATTGGCGTCGACATCGTCGACGTGCGCTTGAAGCGGGTCGATTACGTCGAGCAGATCAACAACTCGGTGTACGACCGCATGAAGGCCGAGCGCACCCGCGTGGCCAACGAACTGCGTTCGACCGGTTCGGCCGAATCGGAAAAAATCCGCGCCGACGCCGACCGCCAGCGCACCGTGATCATGGCCGAAGCCTTCCGCGACGCCGAGAAGATCAAGGGTGACGGCGACGCCAAGGCGTCGCAGATCTACGCCGACAGCTTCGGCAAGAACCCCGAGTTCTACAAGTTCTACCGCTCGCTCGAAGCCTACCGCGCCACCTTCAAGAGCCATGGCGACGTCATGGTGCTCGACTCGAACTCGGACTTCTTCAAGTACTTCCGCAATCCGGGCGGGGCCGCCGCCGCCCCGGCGGCCAAGAAGTAAGCGTCATTCTTCGCTGCCGCCTTCTTAGATAACCGTCTTTCCCGCGAAGGCGGGAACCCATAGCAACTTCGAGCTAGCATGCTATGGGTCCCCGCCTTCGCGAGGACGAGGTGACGGGGGGTGCTTTCCCCCGTGAAGCTGATCTACTTCTTCGCAGGCGCGGCCGCTGCTGCCCCGCCGGGACTGCGGAAGTACTTGAAGAACTCCGAGTTCGAATCGAGCACCAT
>JBDSTZ010000063.1:0-6664 GCA_039927975.1 Massilia sp.
GACCGTGTCGCGGCTAGTTGTGCATGAGCAATATTTGTGCCATGTCAAGAAGCAGCGGACGAGCGCGTGGAGACAGGCCCCGGAAGTGGGCGGATGCGGGGTAACGATGCGGGGGGAAGGTTGGGAAAACGAGCGGCGCCAACCGGCGGCGACGCGCACGGCCAGACCGGGCGGTGCGAGGCGCCATGCTGCGGCAAGCGGAGGCGCCGGCCGGCCGCGACGGACGCAGCCACAGCGGCGATCAGGAAATCGGCCGGGCACGCCCCTGCGGGCGCACCAGGCAGCGCCCTAAGTTGGGCGCTTTTTTATTGCCATGCACCAATTAAATCGGCATGGCGTGAAAGCCGGGCTGCGTTGCCCGGCCCCCGTTGCTGCTTACTGGAGCGCCTTGACGCGGTCAGCCACCGGCTCGCCGAAGTCAGGCGTGCCGTCGGCGCGCCAGTGGATCACCTGGGCGCGGGTGTTGCGGTTCGGATCGACCAGCGAATCGCCCTTGATGTCGCGATAATTGCGCGCGTGGTAGACCAGAATATCGGTCTTGCCGTCCGGCGTGGTGGTGAAGGAATTGTGGCCGGGACCGAATTGCCCGTTCGCCTCGCTGGTCTTGAACACCGGCTCGGGCGACTTGTGCCAGGAAGCCGGGTCGAGCAGATCGGCCTTGGCATCGGCCGTCAACATGCCGATGCAATAGTTGGCATCGGTCGCGCTGGCCGAAAAGGTCAGGAACACTTTGCCGTTTTTCACCAGCACGGCGGGCGCCTCGTTGACGAAATACTTGACCTTTTCCCAAGGGTAGTCGGGCGTCGACAGCATCACCGGCTTGCCGGTAATCGAGGTCGGGCTATCCATTTTCGCGATGTAGATATTGGTCGGCTTGGTGTCGCCGTCGGGCCGGCGCTGGGTCCAGACCAGGTAGCGCTGCCCGCCATGGGCGAAGGTGGTGGCGTCGAGCGAGAAGGTTTCCCATTCGGTCTTGAGCTGGCCGCGCTCGATCCATTCACCTTCGAGCGGATTGGCGCTGCTGTTCTCCAGCACATACAGGCGGATTTCCCAGATTTTCTCGGCGCTGCCGGCGGTGAAGTAGATGTACCACTTGCCGTCGATGAAGTGCATTTCAGGCGCCCAGATATGCGCGCCCATCACGCCGGTGGCGTGCTTGCGCCACACCACCTTGGCTTCGGCCTTGCCGAGCCCGTCGAGCGTCTTGGCGCGGCGCAGTTCGATGCGGTCGTATTCCGGCACCGTCGCGGTGAAATAGTAATAACCGTCGCTGTGCAGGGCCACCTGCGGATCGGCGCGCTGCAACACCAGCGGATTGGCGAAACTCGGCTCGGCCTTGGGGGCCGCCTTGGCCGCACCCTTTGCCGCTGCTTTGGCAGGACCCTTGGCGGCGGCCTTGGCTGGCGTCTTGGCGGAATCGGGGACGGGCGACTCGGCTTGCGCCGCGCCGGACAACAGCAGCGTGGCGACCGCCAGGCTGGAAAGGAATGCGCGCATCAGGAAAACCTCGTGGTGAATAAAAACGCTGCGGGATCGTGCGCAGCCACTGTAACCATACTGAAACTTAGCGTCAAGAAATCCGACGCTGGCGCGCTCGGCACCAGTGAAAAAAAAGCCGCCAGCCCGGTGACAGGCTGGCGGCGCTGGCGCGGCAATCGGCGTCGATTAGTTCTTGTACGACAGGCCGACGAAGTAGCGCCGGCCCGACCAGCCCAGTTCGTTCGGCCGCGAGGCGGCGCCGGCCGTCAGGACTTGCGCCTGGTCGGTCAGGTTCTTCGCTTCGATCGAAAAAGTCAGGTGCGCGTTGTAGCGATACTGGATCTTGGCGTCGAGGAAGCCGACCTTCTCGCCGAAGATGGCATTGCCCGTGTTGGCGTCGGTGTTGCCAGTGTTGTAGGCATCGCGGTAGTTATAGGCCAGGCGCGCGTTGATCTTGTCGAGGTCATACCAGATGCCGACGTTGTAGCTGTTCTTCGACAAGCCGGGATACGACAGTACCGAACCGTCGATCGCATTGATCAGCTCGTTACCTGGCGCATAGCTGTAGCTCATGCGCGTGTAGTTGGTGTCGAGCCCGAAGCCGCTCAGGAAGCCCGGCAGGAAGGTCAAGGCGGTGCGGCCGGCCAGCTCGAAGCCCTTGGTGGTGGCGCCCTGGGCGTTGGCCGGCATGGTCAGGTCGTACAGCGCACCGTCGCCATAATAGTCGACGTTCTTGTACAGGACGGCCGGCTGGATATAGCTGCCGATATCCTTGCGGAACCAGGCCAGGCTAACCATGCTGTCTTTCGACGGATACCATTCCACGCTGATATCCTTGTTGGTCGCGCGGTACGGTTCGAGCTTCGGATTGCCGGTGGCCGTGCAATCGTCGGCCGAGCCGTCGCCGCCGTTGGCCGGATTGCCGCTGCCGGTCAGGCAGTTCACCGCCGGCACCAGTTGGCTGATCAAGGGACGCGACATCACCTTGCCCCAGCCGATACGCGCCACCAGGGTGTCCGGGATCACCCAGCTCGCCAGGTTAAAGCTCGGCAGCAAATCGTGATAGCTGTTGTTCATGGTCAGGATCGAGTTCGAGACCGTGACGTCGGTCGCCACCGCGCTGCCGTTGCGTTTGGCGCGGTCGCGCCGGATGTTCGCGCCGGTGCCGGTATCCTTGGTGTAGGTGTAGCGCGCGCCGATATTGCCTTCGAAGGTCAAGCCCATGAAGGGCTGCTCGAAGTCGAGCCGCAGATAGGTGCTGCGGATCTGCTCGTCAACGATGAAGGCCGGAATTTGCGGATACGACTTGCCGTCGCTGCCGATCGAATTGCGGATCAGGTCGTGATTGAACTTGCTGGTGTCGAAGGACGGCGCGGCCGCCGCGAAGCTCGGGGCGATCCAGTTGCTCGGGAAACCGCTGATCTCGTTATAGCCATTGAGAAAGGTGCCGGCCGACCGCGTGCGCGCCGCGTCGACCAGCGCGACCATCTGCGCCGAGCTGATGTACTGGGTGGTGTTGTTGCTATTGATGAAGGTCTGGACATCGTTCGGGCGCTGGGCGCCGCCGGTGTACAGCGGGTCGTAAATCTTTACGTTCGTCACGTTGGCGCTGCGCACGTTGATATCGTCGGCCGTGCTGACCAGATCGCTGCCAGCGCTGGCCAGGTAGCCGCCGCCGTTGTACTGGGACGAACTGGTGCGGCGGCCCTGCAAGCCGGTGTAGAACTTGGTGAAGAACGGCGTCTTCATGCGGTATTTGAGGTCCAGCTTGACCTGGTCTTCGCTGTTGTCGGTCTCGGTCGGGCGGTACTGCACTTCGGCGCGCGTGTACGAGCTCGATTTCTCCGGGTCGTAGGCGGCCGGGAAAGTGAAGTGCGGATAACCGTCCTTGTCGAGCGTGACCTTCATGCCCGGCACGTTCTGGGTCAGCACCACGTTGTTGGTGTCGTTGGCGTAATTCGAGGTCGACTTGACGAGCAAGCCTTCGATGTCGAAGTCGCCTTTGCGGTAGAAGAAGCCGCCCGAAGTGTATTCCGAATCGACCCGCAGGTTGAAGTCGCGCGCGGCGGTGCTGAAGGCGTTGTAGCCGCCCTGGCCGGCGACCGCGATGCAGTTTCCGACGACATATTCGGTCACCTGGTGATTGGTGACGACCATGCCGGCCGGCGTACTGGTGGTGCTGACCGGAGTGCAAGTTGCGGCGGTGCCGGTCGGCACGCCGGTCGGGCCGTAGGTCGGCATGATGCCGGGACCGGACAGCCGGAGCGCATCGGGGAAATCGGTGCCGAAGTTGCGGTCGTTGAGCTGCTGGTCCTGCTTGTTGCGCTGATAGCTGGCGAAGACGTTCAAATCGCTGTTGACCTTGTATTGCGCGGTCAGCTCGGCCGAGGAACGCTTGTGGTCGCGCGTCCAGATGCCGTAACGCGGGATGCCGGGCGAATAATCGAACCATTGACGGTCGCAGGCAGTCTTGTCGGCGGCGACGGTCAAGGCCGCGCAGCCGCCAGGAGTGGTCACGGCGGCGGCGTTCTTGTTCAGGCTGGTGGTGGTCTTTTCGGCCGAGAAATCCCAGTCGCGGATGAAGCGCCAGGAGCTGTTGCGCACGAAGTCGTTTTGCGTGAGCACATTGTCGTACACCACGTTGAGCATGACGCCGAGGTCGCCACCGAGGAAGCGATTGGCCACCAGCACGCTGCCGCGCGGCTGCAGGCCGCCACGGCTGCTGGCCTGCTCGCCCGAGGCGGTGGCGGCGAAGGTGAATTTCTTGAAGTCGAACGGCTTGTTGGTCTTGATCAGCACCGAGCCGCCGATGCCGCCCTCGGTGATGTCGGCTGTCACGCCCTTGATCACGTCGATGGATTTGATCAATTCAGCCGGCAGCTCGCGCAATTCGGCGCCACGGCCGGCGGTGCCGTTCGAACTGAGCACCGACAGGCCGTTGATCTCGATACGGTTCAAGTTTGGCTCGACGCCGCGAATCGAGACCTGGGTGCCTTCGCCGAAGTCACGCGTCAGTTGCACGCCGGTGATGCGCGAGAGCGCTTCGCCGACATTCTTGTCTGGAAATTGGCCAATGTCCTCGGCGACGATCGAATCGCTCACGGTCGAGGCGCCCTTCTTGCGGTCGATCGCCGAAGCGACCGAGGCGCGCGTGCCGGATATCACCACCACCGCCGGCTCGGCTTGGGTGGCGACGGCGCTTGGCGCTGACTGCTGCGCCCAAGCCGCATTGCCAATAAATAAAGATGCGACGGCCAGCGCCGTGCCGCCATATCGCCGATGAAATACCACTTCCTTGTTGCTACGCTTACCCATGCCTCTGCTCCTTATGTTGAACATCTATTTTATTGAACGACGGTATCGTCTCCCGATCCGAAGAACATTCTATGAGAGCAAGGGGTTTTATTACGGATAAATATGATAGCGAAGCGACAGCAGATTTAAATAATCAGTTTTTTGACCGGATAGTGCCCATTCCTGATAAACCGGCGCGGCGAGCAATATCCCGCCACAGATAGCGATTGAAAAATAATCAATTGAATGAGCGATATGAACAAAGAAGCAGGCGAGCCGCCCGGCAGACGCCGCTGCGGCGATATACAAGCGTTCTTGGGAGCAAGTCGCGGGCGTGCCGGAGAGCAAGTTATGGTTACGCCGTCATTATCTTCGGCATCGGCAGAAGATAAATTTCGGAAACTTTTTTATATTACCCGATTAAATGAGTACAGTCGGCAATTGCCAACGAGTATGCATAACCGCAATGCGCGATTATTACATAAACAATCAAGCAGCATCGCGGCGGCACTGCCGATAAATTACTAAATCGGCGCCCCGATATTAACCGAACATAAAGAAACGCAACATCTCGCGACTGGCGTCCGGGCCGTGCGGATCGGTAAAACTGCCGCCCCGGCTGCCACCGGACCAGGCATGCCCGGCGCCGTGCACGGTCCAGTGCTCGGCGACGACTTCACCCGCCCTGCCCCGGTGCACCTCGCGCGTGAAGCGGCGTCCGGTGTCCTCGCCGGTCTCGCGGGTGCGCGCCAGGCTCAGCTTGCCGCGTCCGTGACGCCGCTGGGCGGCATAGCTGTCGATCGATTGCTGGACCACGCCAGCGCTATTGTTGGCATGCACAGTAGAATCCATGTCCCCGTGGAAGACGATGATCGGCAGACTGGTGCCGGTTTCGGCATTTGCCAGCTGGTCCAGGTCGGCGCCGTCGCGCATCGCGAGCATGGCGCCGTAGCTGTCTTTCGCGCTGCCGTGGGCCAGGCCCGAGTGGCATCCGACCGCAGTGAACAGGTCGGGATAAGTGCGGCCGAGGATGACCGCCATCGCCCCGCCCGACGACAGGCCGGCGACAAACACCTTGGCGGCGTCGACGGCGTAGTCGGCCAGAATCTTTTGGGTGACGGCGGCGATCAAGGCCGGCTCGCCCTGGCCGCGCTGGTGATGCGCTTCCTCGAACCAGTTCCAGCATTTGCCGCAATTGGCGCACGGGGATTGTTCCGGATACGCAACCAGGCAATGGTATTTTTCGGCCAGCTCGTTCATGCCGGTGCCGAGCGCGAAATCGTCCGCCCCCTGACCGCAACCGTGCAGCATGACTACCAGCGGCAAGGGCGCGCCCGAATAGCTGCTGGGGATGAAAAGCTTATATTGCATGCTGCCGATGTCGGTGTCGACAGTGTCGGCGATGAACTTGCCGCCGGCGCGGCCGCGTGCCGATGAGAGGGGCGCGGGCGAGAACACATCCGCGCCCCAAGGGGAAAATGCAAGGGACGACCAGGTGTCGAACATAGCGTTGAACATGTTTGCTCCTGTGGTGATGGGCTGGAAGTCTCCGTCTAATTTTTCACCAGTATGAATTGCCACTGCCCAGCTGGATGTGGGGGACACTCCCGCCATTGCGTAGGACAAGAAGCCAGAGGGGTCGACGTCATGGCGCCGGCCGACGTCGCGCGTGGTCGAATGTCAGTAGCGAAGGGGAAAAGTTGCGCGGACAGGACAGCCCGCGTCAGTGCGATATGGTCATTCGGGGGCGGGCCACACGTGCATCTGTGCTGTGGTCTAATTTGTCCGGACACCTCAATAGGTGGAAAATCCACCACCTGAGGAGTATGACATGGCAAAACACCGAAAAACGTTCGACACCAGCCTGAAGCTGGAAGTCGTCCGGATGATT